>NZ_JBBJZY010000005.1:0-94333 GCF_038148955.1 Streptococcus pseudopneumoniae | reverse complement strand
GGCGGTGTAGCTCAGCTGGCTAGAGCGTCCGGTTCATACCCGGGAGGTCGGGGGTTCGATCCCCTTCGCCGCTATAAAGATCTTGTTGGACCTTTAGCTCAGCTGGTTAGAGCTCTCGGCTCATAACCGAGTGGTCGTAGGTTCAAGTCCTACAAGGTCCATTTGAATATTGGAGGATTACCCAAGTCCGGCTGAAGGGAACGGTCTTGAAAACCGTCAGGCGTGTAAAAGCGTGCGTGGGTTCGAATCCCACATCCTCCTTTTATATTAACGCGGGATGGAGCAGCTCGGTAGCTCGTCGGGCTCATAACCCGAAGGTCGTAGGTTCAAATCCTGCTCCCGCAATAAGGCTCGGTAGCTCAGTTGGTAGAGCAATGGATTGAAGCTCCATGTGTCGGCGGTTCGATTCCGTCTCGCGCCATTTTATTGATAGTATTTATGCGGGTGTAGTTTAGTGGTAAAACTACAGCCTTCCAAGCTGTTGTCGCGAGTTCGATTCTCGTCACCCGCTTTGAACTTTGTTCAAATTACCAAGTTTTTTAACTTGGGCGCGTAGCTCAGGTGGTTAGAGCGCACGCCTGATAAGCGTGAGGTCGGTGGTTCGAGTCCACTCGTGCCCATTAATTGGAGAATTACTCAAGAGGCTGAAGAGGACGGTTTGCTAAATCGTTAGGTCGGGTAACTGGCGCAAGGGTTCGAATCCCTTATTCTCCGTTTTAATGAGAGTTTATAACTCTCTTTTTTATTTTTAGAGACAATAAAACTTCAGATCTGTAAAACTTAATTGAATTACTAATCTGAAGTTATTTTTATATCGTTTATATTATAATTGTGTTATTTTACTTCCAACTCTTGAGTGAAATTTCTCCGCTATTTAGCCAGATTTCTTTTCCGTTATCACATTGAACTAAAAGTTTTCCATTTTCTGAGATGTCTTTAGCAAGTCCCTTGTAGTCTTTTTGTTCTAGTGTGAAAGTGACTTCTTTTCCTAGAACGAATGACTGTTTTTTATATAGGTATAATAGTTCCTCTGCTGGTGTTTCGAAGAAAGCACGCCAGATTTCTATGATCAATTCATTCCTTGTTATTGGAGCTGGAGTTTTAAATAAGCTAGCAGCTCTTTCTTTTAATTCTTGTGGGAAATCTTGAATAGTGAAGTTGATTCCTACCCCAATAATGATATCTGTGACTAAGCCTGTTTCTACGGAGGTCATTGCTTCAGTGAGGATGCCTCCAATTTTATGATTGTTGAGGTAGATATCGTTGACCCATTTTATGTCGACATCTATTAAAGTTAGGTTCTTAATGGCTTTGTAGATAGCTCCAGCTACAAGTAGTGTGTAGGATGGTAATTTATCATAGGGGAGCTTTGGTTTAAGATGGAGGGTCATATAAATGCCACCTTGTGGGGAGTAGAAAGAACGTTGAAAACGGCCTCGACCAGCTGTTTGATAGAAAGCTAGATAGAGGGTGTTTGCTTCATTCCCTAAATCAATTGCTTCTTTTGCATCTAATTGTGTTGATTTTGTTTCGGATTTAAAACTGATTTTAATTGGAAGATTTTCTTCTAGAAGTTCTGGAAGAATAAGGTCTCCATTCACTAGTTTATATCCTTTGTTTTTGATACTATCAATTTCAATTCCTTCTTGTTCTAGTCGCTTGATAGCTTTCCATATCGATGTTCGGGTCAGTGATAGTTCTTCTGCGATTTTTTCTCCGCTGATATAATCGCTTTCTTTTGCTAGAATCTGGTAGACGGCTTGGTAGGATTTCATAGTGTTTCCTTTCTTTAAGAATAGTATATGATTTGAATCTAGTTTGGACAGTTGCGCCTAATCTATATTTTATTACTACTATTTTAACATATGCCTACTATTTACGGCATGATTTTCTTAGAGAAAATGCAATCATTAAGATTGAGTTTTGAAATCTCAGTATTTTCGCAAACAGGATTTTTATTTTAGAAAACGTTTCCTTTGTTTTCAAATTGCTAAAAAAGTGGTACAATATAGGATAGCTTACTATTATCTGAATCAGCTGATTTGGAGAGAAAGGATTCGTTTTGAAATCAATAGGCTTTATTGAAAAGCTGAGAGGGTTGTCTAGTAAAGAGCTGATTTTATTGGGAATTATCCTGAGTATCTTTTTACCCTTTTATCTTTTTGTAGTTGTATTCTGTTTATATATTATCAGTTTGATTTTTACAGGAGACATGAAAAGTATTCTTCAGAAAATGGGGGAGCATCCGATGCTGCTTCTTTTTCTTGGCTATAGTACTGTTATATCCATTCTTGCACAAAATTGGATGGGTCTTGTGGCTTCAGTAGGAATGTTTCTATTTACTGTTTTCTTTTTGCACTATCAGTCGATTTTATCCCATAAATTCTTTCGATTGATTTTGCAGCTCGTCTTGTTTGGTAGTGTATTGTCAGCTACATTTGCGAGTTTAGAACATTTCCAAATTGTGAAGAAATTTAACTATGCTTTTCTTTCACCCAATATGCAGGTATGGCATCAGAATCGTGCAGAAGTGACCTTCTTTAACCCTAATTATTATGGAATTATTTGTTGTTTCTGTATCATGATTGCTTTCTATCTGTTTACAACGACCAAGTTGAATTGGTTAAAAGTATTCTGTGTGATTGCAGGCTTTGTGAATCTCTTTGGTTTGAACTTTACGCAAAATCGAACTGCCTTTCCTGCTATTATCGCTGGAGCCATTATTTATCTCTTTACGACCATTAAAAACTGGAAGGCCTTTTGGCTTAGTATTGGGGTCTTTGCGATTGGCTTGAGTTTCCTCTTTTCTAGTGATTTGGGAGTTAGGATGGGGACTTTAGACTCTTCTATGGAAGAACGCATTTCTATCTGGGATGCTGGGATGGCCTTGTTTAAGCAAAATCCTTTTTGGGGTGAGGGGCCATTAACCTATATGCACTCTTATCCTCGGATAAATGCCCCTTATCATGAACATGCTCACAGTCTTTATATTGATACGATTCTGAGTTATGGAATTGTGGGGACTATTTTATTAGTTTTGTCTTCTGTTGCTCCTGTTCGCTTGATGATGGATATGAGTCAGGAGTCGGGGAAACGTCCGATTATCGGTCTTTATCTGTCTTTCCTTACAGTGGTTGCTGTACACGGAATCTTTGACTTGGCCCTCTTCTGGATTCAATCAGGTTTCATTTTCTTGCTAGTTATGTGCAGTGTTCCATTGGAGCATCGAACGTTGGTATCGGACATGACGGATTAAGTTTATAAGATTAGAATCTTCTACCTTGGGTAGGAGATTTTTATATACACTGGACATGTCGTGCATCTGAGGTGTAAGTCCTCTGTAGGGCTCCACTATCGGTGAATACAATAGCTCTCCCCAAGCCTGACTATCGTGAGGTAGTGGATTAAAATGGTCTGGGGATAGATCGTTTTAAGTCTGACGCAGGAAATAAGAATTGTCAAAGGAAGGGATAGCGAAATCGTGGCACTACTAACAGGAACGTGATAGCAAGGCGTATATAGTGGATAAGGTAGCGAGAAATTTTAAAGTATAAAAGATAGTCTTAATCTATATGTGTAAATCACGAAAGTAATTGAATTTGGAATAAGGTTGGTGTGAAAAAGATATAGTAAATTGAATCTTGAATACTAGAATGATACTTCTACAATATTATTATAATTTAATTTGAATTCCAAAATCACATTGTTCAGTCCGTATTTCATTTTACTATAGGTCTTTCTAAGCTCCAAAGTTTCTGCGTCAAATTTCCTATTTTCGCTGGAGCCTTTGATACTTCGAACGACAATTTGAATCATATATTCAGAAAAAATGAAAAATTTGTGTTAATAAGCCTAAATATTCTGAAAATTCGTTTATTTTTCTTGAAACATCTTAAAATCTATGGTATAATTGATAACAACCTATACTTTATTACGAGGAGTGAAGAAATGAAAAAAAGTCAAGTGCTTGCTGTAGCAGGAGCTACCTTATTAGCGTCAGGAGTTCTAGCTGCGTGTTCAAACACTAGTTCAAATAATGCGAAACTAGCAAAAGATTACCAATATGTTTATCAAACAGATCCAGAAACTTTGGATTATATTGTCAGCAATATCGATTCAACATCATTCATCACAACAAATGCTGTAGATGGTTTGTTGGCTAATGATAAATATGGTAATCTGGTTCCTTCTATTGCTGAATCATGGACAGTTTCAAAAGATGGTTTGACTTATACCTATAAAATCCGTAAGGATGCTAAATGGGTAACTGCAGAAGGAGAAGAATATGCTCCTGTCACTGCTAAAGACTTCGTTACTGGTTTGAAACATGCGGTAGATGGGAAATCAAAAGGACTTTCAATCGTTAGCTCTTCTATTAAGGGATTAGAAGCCTATATCAAGGGTGAAACAAGCGATTTTTCAACCGTCGGAGTAAAAGCACTCGATGACCAAACACTAGAGTATACCTTGAACCAGCCAGAAACTTTCTGGAATGACAAGACCACTAGTGGTGTTTTGATGCCAGTTAATGAAGAATTCTTAGCTTCAAAAGGGGAAGGTTTTGGTGCCCCAACAGATGCTAACTCTATTCTTTATAACGGTCCATTTGTCTTGAAGGCTGTAACTCCTAAATCATCTATCGAGATGGCTAAAAATGACGCTTACTGGGACAAAGAAAATGTAAAAATTGAGAACGTTAAGTTCACTTTCTGGGACGGTAAGGATCAAGATGTAATTGCCAAAGGTTTTTCTGATGGTCAATATAGTAAGGCTCGTATCTTCCCAACAAGTTCTACATATGAAAAATATGCAGCTGATTTCAAAGATAACATTTACTTTAACGAACCTGGTGCTGGTGTTGCAACTGTCAGCTTGAACTATGGCCGTACAACGTATAACCACACTGCTAAGACAAGTGATGCCCAAAAGACATCTACTCAGAAAGCATTGCTAAACAAGGAATTCCGTCAAGCCTTGAACTTTGCAGTCGATCGCAATTCTTACTCGGCTCAAACAAATGGTACTGATGGAGCTGCAGTAGCCATCCGTAATACATTCGCACCATATAATCTGCAAGTTGGTAAGAAAATATTTGGTGAATTGGTACAAGATAGCTTGGCTAAGACAAATTCTTCTACTTGGTCAAACGTATCTCTAGCAGATTCTCAAAATGGACTTTACAATGAAGAAAAAGCGAAAGAAGCATTTGCTAAAGCTAAATCAAGCCTACAAGCTGAAGGTGTTGAATTCCCAATCCACTTGGATGCCTTGGTTATCCAAGAATCAACAGCAGTTGTAAACCGTGTTCAATCATTGAAACAATCAATTGAAAAAGTATTGGGTTCAGATAATGTTGTTGTAGACTTACAGCAAATGACTCAAGCAGAAGCTTTACCAATTTCATTTAGTGCTCCAACAGCTAAAGAGCAAGATTGGGATATCCACACCTTGCTAGGATGGAACCCTGACTATCAAGATCCTTCTACTTTCTTGGATCAGTTTGTCATCAAGGGAGGAAACACTCGCCTTTACCTTGGTATTGACCAAAACACTGATGCATCAGTAGTAAGCAAACTTGCTTTAGCTGACTATGGAAAATTACTTGATGATGCAAACAGCGAAAACCAAGATGTTCAAAAACGTTATGAAAAATACGCGGTAGCACAAGCTTGGTTGACTGACAATGCTTTGACAATTCCAGTAATGGCTTCTCCTAAAGAAACAGCCGTTTCATATGTTTCAAAAGTTCTACCATTTAGCTCATCATATTCTGAATCTGGCCTTAAAGGTGAAAATTCAGGATACTTGAAGTACACTGAAGTTGGTGAAAAAGCAATCACCAAAGAAGAGTATGAAAAAGCTCGTGAAAAATGGTTGAAAGAAAAAGCTGAATCAAATGAGAAAGCTCAAAAAGAATTGGCAAGTCATGTGAAGTAAATAATTTCTAATAGAACTTTCTCTCCATGAGGAGAAGGTTCTTTTGGGATTTTTAAAGGAAATAATATGAAAAAATATATTTTTATGCGTGTTTTGCGGTCATTGATTTCGATTTTCTTAGTAACGACTTTGACCTACACGATTATCTATACCTTGGTTCCTCGAAAATTGATTTTCAAGCAGGATCCTAACTATAATAAAATTGCGACAACAGCTGATAAACGTGATAACTATGAAAATACTGTGTTTGAGCGTATGGGCTACATTGAGTATTACGATACTAAAGAGTTGCAAGAAAAGGCAAGTAGCATGGATTCTTCTGTAACAGTAGAGGCAAATGCGACCAATAAAGCTATTTATGAAAAGTACATCAATCAATTAGGTCATGGTTGGACTTTGGGGGAATTTACTGAAAGTGGTCAATTCTATGCTACTCGTGAAATTCCAATTTTTGAACGTGTTTTTCACTTCTATGCTAACTTGATTGACATTGACCATACAAATAAAATTCAAGATCCTGAAAATCCAGACTTGAAACGTTACCTTCGTTTCGAAAATGATCCAGCTATCGGATGGTCATTGGTCGGTTCAGGTACTAAACATAAATATCTCTTGTACTTCAACAGTCAGTTCCCATTTGTGCATCAAAATTTTGTGAATATCAATTTAGGTGACTCTTATCCAACCTATGCTAATACACCAGTTCTTCAGGTTATTACTCAAGGTCAAGGACAAACCAAAACTGCTCAAGTTCAGTTCCCAACAGGTAAGAAAACGTCTTCTGTAAATATTTACTCAAGAACCTACAAGTCACCTAGTCAGGCTGACTCTCGTGAAGTAGCTAGCTATGGGAAAGATGATCCTTATACAGCGACTGAAAGTAATTACCAATATCCATCTATGATTGTCAGCTCTGCTATTGCTGGTTTGATTGGTTTGGTGATTTCTTATGCGATTGCCGTGCCACTTGGTTCAGCCATGGCTCGTTTCAAGAACACTTGGATTGATAGCTTCTCAACAGGGGCTTTGACCTTCTTGATGGCTCTTCCAACAATCGCCCTTGTTTATATTGTTCGATTGATTGGTTCTTCAATTGGCTTGCCAGATTCATTCCCTATCTTAGGTGCTGGAGATTGGCGCTCATATGTTTTACCAGCAGTTATTCTTGGTTTGTTGGGTGCTCCTGGTACAGCCATTTGGATTCGTCGTTACATGATTGACTTGCAATCACAAGACTTTGTTCGTTTCGCTCGTGCAAAAGGTTTGTCTGAAAAAGAAATTTCAAACAAACATATCTTTAAAAATGCCATGGTTCCGCTGGTTTCAGGAATTCCTGGTGCCGTTATTGGGGTGATCGGTGGTGCAACCCTTACTGAAACAGTCTTCGCCTTCCCAGGTATGGGTAAAATGTTGATTGACTCTGTAAAAGCATCTAATAACTCTATGGTCGTAGGTCTTGTCTTCATCTTTACATGTATTTCTATCTTCTCACTTCTTTTGGGAGATATTTGGATGACGATTATTGACCCACGTATTAAATTGACTGAGAAAGGAGGCAAATAATGTCTACAATCGATAAAGAAAAATTTCAGTTTGTAAAACGTGACGATTTTGCCTCTGAAACTATTGATGCGCCAGCATATTCTTACTGGAAATCAGTGTTTAGACAATTTATGAAGAAAAAATCAACTGTAGTCATGTTGGGAATCTTGGTAGCTATCATTTTGATGAGTTTCATCTACCCAATGTTTTCTAAGTTTGATTTCAATGATGTCAGCAAGGTAAACGACTTTAGTGCTCGTTATATCAAGCCAAATGCTGAGCATTGGTTCGGTACAGACAGTAATGGTAAATCTCTCTTTGACGGTGTCTGGTTTGGAGCTCGTAACTCTATCCTCATTTCTGTGATTGCGACAGTGATTAACTTGGTTATCGGTGTTTTTGTCGGTGGTATTTGGGGAATTTCAAAATCAGTTGACCGCGTGATGATGGAAGTTTACAACGTCATCTCAAACATCCCATCTCTTTTGATTGTTATTGTCTTGACTTACTCAATCGGAGCTGGATTCTGGAATTTGATTTTTGCCATGAGTGTAACAACATGGATCGGGATTGCCTTCATGATCCGTGTGCAAATCTTGCGTTATCGTGATTTGGAATACAACTTGGCGTCACGTACTTTGGGAACACCAACCTTGAAGATTGTTGCCAAAAATATCATGCCACAACTGGTATCTGTTATTGTGACAACCATGACTCAAATGCTTCCAAGCTTTATCTCATACGAAGCCTTCTTGTCTTTCTTCGGTCTTGGATTGCCGATTACAGTGCCAAGTTTGGGTCGTTTGATTTCGGATTATTCACAAAACGTAACAACCAATGCTTACTTGTTCTGGATTCCATTGACAACCCTTGTTTTGGTATCCTTGTCCCTTTTCGTAGTTGGTCAAAACTTAGCGGATGCTAGTGATCCACGTACACATAGATAGGAGTAGAAATGACAAAAGAAAAAAATGTAATTTTGACTGCTCGCGATATTGTCGTGGAATTTGACGTTCGTGACAAAGTATTGACAGCCATTCGCGGCGTTTCCCTTGAACTAGTTGAAGGAGAAGTATTAGCCTTGGTAGGTGAGTCAGGATCAGGAAAATCTGTTTTGACAAAAACTTTCACAGGTATGCTTGAAGAAAATGGTCGCATTGCCCAAGGTAGCATTGACTACCGTGGTCAGGATTTGACAGCCTTGTCTTCTCACAAGGATTGGGAACAAATTCGTGGTGCTAAGATTGCGACTATCTTTCAAGATCCAATGACTAGTTTGGACCCAATTAAAACAATTGGTAGTCAGATTACAGAAGTTATTGTAAAACACCAAGGAAAAACAGCTAAAGAAGCGAAAGAATTGGCCATTGACTACATGAATAAGGTTGGGATTCCAGATGCAGATAGACGTTTTGATGAATACCCATTCCAATATTCTGGAGGGATGCGTCAACGTATCGTAATTGCTATTGCCCTTGCCTGCCGACCTGATGTTTTGATCTGTGATGAGCCAACAACAGCCTTGGATGTGACCATTCAAGCACAGATTATTGATTTGCTGAAATCATTGCAAAACGAGTACCATTTTACAACAATCTTTATCACCCACGACCTTGGTGTGGTAGCAAGTATTGCGGATAAGGTAGCGGTTATGTATGCAGGAGAAATCGTTGAGTATGGAACTGTTGAGGAAGTCTTCTATGACCCTCGCCATCCATATACATGGAGTCTCTTGTCTAGCTTGCCTCAGCTTGCTGATGATAAAGGGGATCTTTACTCAATCCCAGGAACACCTCCGTCGCTTTATACTGACCTGAAAGGGGATGCCTTTGCCTTGCGTTCAGACTATGCAATGCAGATTGACTTTGAACAAAAAGCTCCTCAATTCTCAGTATCAGAGACACATTGGGCTAAAACTTGGCTTCTTCATGAGGATGCTCCAAAAGTAGAAAAACCAGCTGTGATTGCAAATCTCCATGATAAGATCCGTGAAAAAATGGGATTTACCCATCTGGAAGATTAGGAGGAAGGAAATGTCTGAAAAATTAGTAGAAATCAAAGATTTAGAAATTTCCTTTGGTGAAGGAAGTAAGAAGTTTGTCGCGGTTAAAAATGCTAACTTCTTTATCAACAAGGGAGAAACCTTCTCGCTTGTAGGTGAGTCCGGTAGTGGGAAAACAACTATTGGTCGTGCGATAATCGGTCTAAATGATACAAGCAATGGAGATATCATTTTTGAAGGTCAAAAGATTAATGGTAAGAAATCGCGTGAACAAGCTGCAGAATTGATTCGTCGTATCCAGATGATTTTCCAAGACCCTGCGGCAAGTTTGAATGAACGTGCGACTGTTGATTATATTATTTCTGAAGGTCTTTACAATTATCATCTGTTCAAAGATGAAGAAGAACGTAAAGAGAAAGTTAAAAATATTATCCGTGAAGTAGGTCTTCTTGCTGAGCACTTGACTCGCTACCCTCATGAATTTTCAGGTGGTCAACGTCAACGTATCGGTATTGCTCGTGCCTTGGTCATGCAACCAGACTTTGTTATTGCGGATGAGCCAATTTCAGCCTTGGACGTTTCTGTTCGTGCCCAAGTTTTGAACTTGCTCAAAAAATTCCAAAAAGAACTTGGTTTGACCTATCTCTTTATCGCCCATGACTTGTCGGTTGTTCGTTTTATTTCAGATCGTATCGCAGTTATTTACAAGGGTGTTATTGTAGAGGTTGCAGAAACAGAAGAATTGTTTAACAATCCAATTCACCCATATACTCAAGCCTTGCTTTCAGCGGTACCAATCCCAGATCCAATCTTGGAACGTAAGAAGGTCTTGAAGATTTACGACCCGAGTCAACATGACTATGAGACTGATAAGCCATCTATGGTTGAAATCCGTCCAGGTCACTATGTTTGGGCGAACCAAGCTGAATTGGCACGTTATCAACAAGGATTAAACTAATAATGGTTTTATAATTTCCATGTCAACTTTTATGGAAATTATAAACCTTTTTTTGTTGGACTGATTTGAAAATATTTGAAAGTGCCTTGAAAGAATTTTCGAAAGAAATAGAATTCTTAGAAAATCATTGAATTATAGTGAGATGAAATAAAATCTGAACAACTTTATTAGGAAAGTCAAATTCATTTCTAGAAAAGTTTTAGAAGTCGCGGCGTATTACTCTAGTTTCAATCTACTATAGTCTAATACTCTTCGAAAATCTCTTCAAACCACGTCAGCTCTATCTACCACCTCAAAATACTGTTTTGAGCAACCTGCGGCTAGATTCCTAGTTTGCTTTTTGATTTTCATTGAGTCTAATATCTACAATGTAAAAAACTCTAGCTATCAGTTCATTGATAGTTAGAGTTTTTTCTATTCATATGATTTAAGGAGATTAAATAAGGCTTCTACTTCTGATGACGGTGTAGCTGATTTAAGGTAAGCGTAATAAACTGTAAAAGTTATCTTGTCCTTCGGTATAAGAGGAATTTTTATTAAATCATCATCTTCATCAGAAAGTGCGATATCAGCCAGTAAACTAAGGCCAATCCCTTTCTTTAAAAGTTCTTTAAGGATGGCAATGTCATCAGTTTTAAAGAATATTTCTGCCTTGTTTTGATACTTTTGATTAAGCGTTTCAAAAGCTTTCAGGTGAACAAAGTGTTCGTCTAAGAGTATAAAGGATTGATCTGCTAATTCTTCAAAAGCGAGTGAAGGAGCAGTAGCAAAAGGATGATTCTTAGATAAAACGACATATAGTTCTTTATGAAATAGCTCGTGTGTCTCTATTGAAGGATAGTTGAGAGGTTCAATCAAACCGAGTAGACTTGCATCAAGGTCTCCTTTGATGAGAAGGTTTAATAACTCCACTGAGCCACCACGAATAGGGCGTACCTTTTTTAAAAAATCGAATTTATCTTTTTCGTTTAAGGCAGCAAAGAGATACTGAATGATAATAGGAGGGAATCCGACAGTAGAGTATTGTGCCAAGGAGCGATTAATTTCTTTGCGAGTAGAAATGATCTCAGGTAAAATCAGTTCTGTATGCTTTAGAAGGATTTGTCCTTGAGGAGTTAGCTTGAAGGAACGATGCGAGGGGTCATGGTGAATCAATTTGCAGTTAAAGGATTCCTCTAAGCGCTTGATAGCATAAGAAATAGATGGTTGGCTGACTTTATGTTGTTTTGCTACTTCCGTATAGGATTGAAGCTGGCAGAGGTCATAAAAATATTGTAGATCTTTTAAATTCATATGGGCTCACTTTCATTAGTTGGAGAAGGAAAATAAGTGGAAAACAGCAGATAAATAATTTTTATCCGTATCCTACAATTTGACTATACGAGTATTCACCAGTTAAAATGTAAGTGAGTCAGGGATCTCAAAGATTATCTAAGATACTCTCAAAAATGACCAACATTTTTTCTCGTTTATCAATAGGGAGCTGTTTAATCTTCATGTTGATTCTTTTGAGTGAAAGATTGTCACTCTTATCAGAGGTTGATTCAAGGCTATCAAAATTGAAAAATTCCTCTGGGGTCATTTCTAGTGCGTCAATCACTTTTTCAAGACTGTGAATGGTCAGATTCACATTTTGGTTTTCAAGTTGATTGATATACTTAAGCCCGAGTCCTGCTTGTTCCGAAAGTTCTTCCTGGCTCATTTTATTCTGTGTTCGAAAATATTTCACTTTTTGGGAAATATATTGTTGTAAATAGTTTTTAGTTGTCATATAAATAGAATACAAGTTTTATATGACAAAAAAACACCTTAAAAAATACAAAGTGTTACATAACATACTTATGTGATATTTATTTTAATTAGGATTGTCAATTTGTATGATTGGTTTCTTTTACTCGAAACTTTTAGTAAAGAGTGATCATCGAGAGTTTGATGAGTTCAGAAATTTATAAAATATAACAACTTAAAGTATTATCCATAATAGTGTTTTAAGTATCAAAGAGCCTATTAGAAATTGTTCTCGTAGACTCATTATAACATATGCGTATACAATTGTATTATTTAAACAACAACGTTTTACGAACAATTCGTTTCATGTGGTATAATATAAGTAAAAAGGAGGTTGCACTATGACTGCACATGATATTTTAAACAATCCTTTCCTCAATAAAGGTACTGCCTTTACCTTAGAGGAGCGAAAGGAACTAGGCCTTATTGGTTTACTGCCACCGTATGTTCAAACGATTGAAGAACAAGCGGCGCAAACTTATGCACAAATGCAAACAAAAGCCAATGATTTGGAAAAACGTCTTTTCCTAATGGAAATTTTTAATACCAACAGGACTCTTTTCTATTACCTCTTTTCTCAACATTTGGAAGAATTCAATCCAATTGTATATGATCCAACCATTGCAGATACGATTGAAGGCTATAGTGATCTTTTTGTAGATCCCCAATATGCGGGATATCTTGATATCAATCATCCTGAAAATATTGAAGCCACTTTGAAAAATGCTGCCGGGGGTCGCGAGATTCATCTCATTGTTGTAACAGATGCAGAAGGAATCCTTGGAATTGGCGACTGGGGAACAAATGGTGTCGATATTTCTGTTGGGAAATTGATGGTCTATACGGGTGCTGCTGGAATCGATCCTTCAATGGTCCTTCCTTTAGTTATTGATGCAGGGACTAACCGTGAAGAACTTCGAAACAATCCTAATTACTTAGGCAATCGTCACGAACGGGTTCGCGGAGATCGTTACTACGACTTCATTGACCAATTTGTTCAAACAGCAGAACGTCTCTTTCCTAAACTCTACCTTCACTGGGAAGACTTCGGCCGCTTGAATGCTGCCAATATTCTTGAAAAATACCGGAAACAAATTCCGACCTTTAATGATGATATTCAAGGTACAGGAATCGTTACCTTGGGTGGTATCTTTGGTTCGCTGGATATTAGTGGTGAAAAATTAACAGATCAAGTTTATCTCTGCTATGGTGGTGGTACTGCGGGTGCAGGAATTGCCTCTCGTGTTCTTCGTGAAATGGTAAGTGAAGGTCTTTCTGAAGAAGAAGCCTATAAACGTTTCTTTATGGTTGATAAACAAGGTCTTCTCTTTGATGACATGGATGACTTGACACCAGAGCAAAAACCATTTGCTAAGAAACGTGCTGACTTTAGTAACGCAGATAAGTTGACTGACCTGCTTGAAGTAGTGAAGACTGTGAAGCCAACCATTCTTGTAGGAACTTCAACTCAGCCTAATACCTTCACTAAAGAAATAGTAGAAGCTATGTGTGAAAACACAGAGCGTCCAATGATCTTCCCTTTGTCAAACCCAACTAAATTGGCAGAAGCTAGTGCCAAAGATTTGATTGAATGGTCAGATGGCAAAGCTTTTGTCGCAACAGGAATTCCTGCTGATACGGTTTCTTATAAAGGTGTAGACTATGTGATTGGTCAAGCCAATAATGCCCTGATTTACCCAGGTCTTGGTCTAGGTATGCTGGCTTCTGAAGCAAGTCTTTTGACTGATGAAATGATTGGAGCAGCGGCGCATTCATTGAGTGGTATTGTCAATCCAGGCCAACCAGGAGCTCCTGTCTTGCCACCATTCAAGTATGTAGCAGATGTTTCTATTAAAGTAGCAGAAGCAGTCGCTAAAAAAGCACAAGAGCAAGGTCTTGCACGCGCTAAGGAAACAGATATGGCCAAAGCAGTTCGTGATTTGAAGTGGTATCCAGAGTATAAATAATTCATTGCTACTGCCTATCCTTCTATAGTGGCAGGCAGATTTGTATGGGCTGTGGACTTAAGTAATTTAGAAAGGACACCTATGTCACTCTTTTTAACCTCGATTACGAGTATCATTCCGATTATTGCTATTATTGTTTTGGGGTATATTCTTCAGGTGAGGGGATGGTTTGGAGATAGTTTTGGATCCAATCTATCTCGTTTGATCATGAATGTAGCCTTGCCAGCGTCAATCTTTGTGTCGGTGATGAAATACCTAACGCTAGATAAACTAATCAGTCTTTCTGGAGGACTCTTTTATACTTTTGTAGCATTTAAATTGGGATATATAGTAGCTTATATTGCGGTTAGGCTTTTCAAGGTTCGTCCAGGACGGCGAGGAACCATGATTAATACCTTTGTGAATGCCAATACTATTTTTATCGGTCTACCATTAAACGTTGCTCTTTTTGGTAATCAGGCTCTTCCATATTTCTTAATTTACTATATCACCAACACGATTTCTACCTGGACATTAGGCGTGTATGTGATGACGAGCGATAGTAAATCGGGTCAAAGCAAGAAGAAAACTAAATTTGACTGGAAGAAATTGCTTCCAGCTCCGCTTGTAGGTTTTCTTGTCGCTCTACTATTTTTGATTCTCCGCATCTCCATTCCAGATTTCGCAACAAATACCTTAACCTACGTTGGAAATATCGTCACTCCCTTATCTCTGATTTATATTGGTATCGTTCTTGCAAAGGCAGGCTTGAATACTATTACTTTTGATAAAGATACAATTGTCACTTTAGTTGGACGCTTTATCCTAGCTCCTCTGATTATGCTTCTTGTATTGAAGTTCTCTGCACCAAATATGGCGACAGTAGAATTTAAGACCTTTATGATTCAGTCCGCTACACCAGCTCTAGCTATTCTCCCAATCCTTGCTAATCAGGGAAAAGGAGATGTGGAATTCTCTACGAATGTGGTGACTCTAAGTACGGTTCTATTTATCGTTGTTATTCCAATATTACAAACTTTATTAGGATAAGAGGATGAGCTTGTGAGAACAATTTTGAATTGCATGAAAAAATGGCAGACACTCATCAAGATTACCTTATTTTTATCTATTGTTAGTTTAGTTATTGTAGAGATAATCAGACTTTTTAAGACAATTTCGTTTGATAAGATTGGAGCAATCTTGGGGGAACTCTCCCCAATAAAAGTCATTGCTTTAGCTTTGCTCGGTTCTATGGCTGTTGCGCCAATGATGCTCTATGATAGAATCCTAAATAAAGAACTTAATCAGAAACAAAAATTATCTTACTTACTAGAAACAAGTTGGACTATAAATAGCTTGAATAATATGATTGGCTTTGCAGGTTTGGTGGATGTTGGTTTACGCTATTCTTTCTATGGAGATGAAGAACGCTCTGAAAAAAGTATGCAAGGAATTTCTCGTGTCATCCCTTATTTTATGAGTGGTTTCTCACTGTTTGCACTGATAAGTTTAATTTTCACAATTATATTTCCTATTTCAATGGGGATTAAACAATATTGGCCAGCTCTTTTGGGAGCTTGTCTCTATCTTCCAATTATTTTATTTGTTTCAAATAGAAAAAAATGGGTCTATTTTGGTCAATTGAGTGGAAGGACAATTTTATCTTTAGTGTTAACTTCTGCCCTTGATTGGGCTAGTGTATTAAGTTTTTTCCTTTTGGTTGGGTATGTTTTAGGCTACAATTTACCAATTTATGATGTAATCCCCCTCTTTATGATTGCTATTACAATTGGGATTATATCGATGATTCCAGGTAGCCTAGGTAGTTTCGATTTAATTATGGTATCTGGTTTAGTTGGCCTTGGTATTGATAAAGATCAGGCGCTAAGTTGGTTACTAGTATTTCGTTTATTCTATTATATTCTTCCTTTCTGTTTAGGAATTGTTTTATTCTTAAAAAATATGGGTGGCCGACTTAATGAGAAATATTTGGGAATTCCCCAAAAGGTTATTGGATCACTATCCACTATAGTATTGGTTTGGGGGTTGCGACTTTTTGCTTTCTTCCTCGTGGTGTCAGCTATAGTTCCTCAAGAATTAGGACATCTTCCTTTGTTTAAAGAACTTTCACCTAGCACTGGACAGTTTGTTTTTCAACTTCCTAGTATCATTCTCGGCGTTCACTTCTTCCTTCTTGCAAGACTAGTTAAACGACGTTTAAAATTTACATTACCATTCGCTACTGTACTAGGTCTAGTAAGCCTTGTTTATTTGAATATTGGTAGTCTTTCATTAGCAAGTAGTTTTTTTCTAATCATTATTTTGTCTATCATATGGTGGATTAGAAATACATTTGTTCGCAGTCATTATATTTATGCTTGGGAAGATTGTTGTAAGGATATATCGTATATTGGTGGAAGTTTCTTCTTGACCCTTGTTTTGTTAGGACATTTGAACCCTCATCATGTATTTGAAGTTAAACATCTTCCTCATTTGATTACACACTGGATTCATCTTTTTGGCTCGTCTCTGATATTGGTGATTTCGTATGTTTTGGTACTCCGTGAGAGCAATCAAACCAAAGAGAATTTTGGAGAAGTTTTCGATAAGCAACGTTATCAAGACTTTATTGCAACAATACCAAATATAAATTTAGATGCTACCCTGGCTTATTTAGATGACAAATACCTTTATTGGTACCAAGAGGATGGTCAAGACAAGGTTGTTTTCCAATTTGCAATTGAAAATAATAAATGTGTCGTTATGTCGGATCCACTGGCACAGTCAGGATACTTAGAAAAAGGCTTATCGAAGTTTTTAGAGGATGCGGAGGACACAAATGTCTCTGTTATTTTCTACGAAATTAATCAAGAAACCACCCTATTACTTCATGAATATGGGTACGACTTTATGAAATTTGGGGAGACTGCTCAGGTATTACTCGATAGATTTACAACCGAAGGAAAACAAGGAAAGAAATTTAGAACCGTTGTTAATCGATTAGAAAGCAAGGGGTATCAATTCCAAGTATTACAACCACCTTTTGATAAGAAGTTGCTTAACACCCTTAAAGAAATATCGGATAATTGGCTAGATGGTCGTCAAGAAAAAGGGTTTTCACTTGGATTTTTTGATGAGAAGTACATTCAATTAGCACCAATAGCTCTTGTAAGGGATAAGGAAGATAGGGTTCAGGCTTTTGTTACCTTTTTAGCTTGTAATGGTCCTGAAGAAGCTAGCATCGATTTGATGCGCTACCACTTAAGGACAGCACCTAATGGTATTATGGATTATCTCTTTGTGAAATTATTACTTCATTTTAAAGAAGAAAGAGTTCGTTTATTTGAATTAGGCATGGCGCCGTTGTCAAATGTAGGAACTGAGAAACATAGCTTTCTACAAGAAAAAGTAGCCTATCTCATCTATGCCTTCACTAATCGATTCTATTCATTTAGTGGTCTTAGACAGTATAAACAAAAGTTTAATCCTATCTGGACACCTAGATATGTTGCCTATCCTCGGGATACTTGGCTTATTTTGGATATGTTAGCAATCTACAGAGTTGATAATCGAAAAGTAAAGAGATTGTCGTATTGACTATTGGTTTTAAACAGTATAAAATAACTGTCGATTTTTTGTCCGACTGCCAAGAGTCAGTTTAATACTATACTAAAATCAAAACGCATTATATAATAGTGATATAAAATCAACCAAAGAAGAAATACAAGCCATCAAAACACTTTTAAAAGGTTCTAGTACAACTAAATACCATAAACACCTTCAAATCGTTCTATTTTGTCTAATGGGCAAATCTTTGAAATTATCCTAAAAGAATTGAAAGCATCCTGAAAGAATTTTCGAAAAATTTTAAAATATTCTGAAATATTCTTGACAGCTAATGAAAAAGGTGGTAAGATAGGAAACATCAAAAAAGAAAGCAGAAAAGAAATGAATAAGAAACAAGCTGTAACGATGACTCAAAACTTTTACTTTAGCTACTTTAGATAGTGTTTGTAGACATGTCACCATGGATGCAAACAGTTCAAGCAATTTGTTTGTATCTATGTGGCTAAGATTTTTGATTGTGGTCCATATAGATGAATATCTAAATGGACTAGCTAAGTTGTAACTTGTTAGATTATTTCAAGCATCCGTTTAGGTATTATCTAGGCGGTTTTTTTGTTTTATACTCTTCGAAAATCTCTTCAAACCACGTCAACGTCGCCTTGCCGTAGGTATGGTTACTGACTTCGTCAGTTCTATCCACAACCTCAAAACACTGTTTTGAGCAGCCTGCGGCTAGTTTCCTAGTTTGCTCTTTGATTTTCATTGAGTATTATCTTTTCTGAGAAGGAGTTTCATTATGAAAGTTATTCGAAAATTACTAGCCCCCCTCTTGGTAGTGGGTATCCTCTTGACCTCTCTGATCAGTTTGCATCAGTTGAAGGCAGATAAGAAAAAAGATGTGTTTCGTATCGGTATTTCGCAGTTTATTACCCACCAGTCCCTAGACGCTACTAGAGAAGGTTTTGTGGATGAGCTGGCCAAGCAAGGTTATATTGAGGGAAAAAATATTGAGATTGATTTGCAAAATGCACAGGGAGAACAAAGAAATCTGAAAACGATTTCCCAGCAACTAGCAGAATCTAGTGATGTCGTTCTAGCCATCGCAACGCCTTCTGCTCAGAGTTTGGCTAATACAACACAAACGACACCGGTTATCTTTTCAGCTGTAACAGACCCTGTCAGTGCCAAGTTGGTTGAGTCAAGAGAGCATCCTGGTGGCAATGTGACGGGGACAAGCGACCAGTCATCAGATGCCATTTCAACCCAAATCAATTTGATAAAGAAAGTGTTGCCAAAGGCTAAAACAATTGGAATACTCTATACTCAGAGCGAGCCAAACTCAGTTGTCCAAAAGGATGAAGCTAAGCGTCTTCTGGAAGAAAAAGGCTTTACCGTTGTTGAAAAAACAATCTTGGATAGTAACAACGTCAAGGCTGCAGCAGAGAGTTTGATGGCAGAAGTGGATATGGTTTTTGTACCAACGGACAATATCATTTCGTCAACCATGGAAACAGTTAAGCAGGTTTCTATTAAACACAAGGTTCCAGTATTCGGTGGTTCGACAGAAATGATTGCGGTTGGTGGTTTGTATAACTACGGTACCAATTATGAAGAACTGGGAAGACAGACAGCTCGTATGTTGATTCGTGTCTTAAAAGGTGAGAAGCCAGAAAATATAGCAGTTGAGTTGCCTGAAAAACTGGAATTGCATACCAATAAAGAAATGGCAGATGCACTAGGAATTGATATTAGTAAGTTAGAAAGCAAGGAATAAGGAGGTTTAAGATGAGTTTTGTATTATCTAGTTTATCAGAAGGTTTGTTGTGGTCGATTATGGCCATTGGAGTCTACTTGACTTTCCGTATTTTGGATATTGCGGATATGACTGCTGAAGGATCCTTTCCTCTGGGGGCAGCTGTCGTCGTATCGCAGATACAGGCGGGGACAAATCCTTGGATTGCGACTTTACTTGCTTTGCTGGCAGGTATGGTAGCAGGTCTTGTGTCAGGTATGCTCCATACCAAGATGAAAATCCCAGCTCTCTTGACAGGGATTGTGACCTTGACAGGTCTTTATTCGATCAATATTAAAATCATGGGAAGTGTGCCCAATCTTTCCTTGGGAGATTCTTCAACTGTCTTTAAACAATTGGCGAGCTTGGGGCTGACAAATGAAGAAGCTGTTTTCACGCTTAGCTTGGTTTGTCTTTTACTTGTTTGTTTGGTCTTGACTCTTTTGATGAAAACGGAGATTGGATTGGTCTTGCGTTCGACTGGGGACAATATTCCGATGAGTGAGGCCAATGGGGTCAATGTAGACACCATGAAGATTGTTGGTTACATGATTTCAAACGGTTTGATTGCCCTATGTGGTTCCTTGTTTGCTCAGAATGATGGATTTTCAGATGTAACTTCTGGGACAGGGACCATCGTTGTTGGTTTGAGTGCAGTCATTATTGCGGAAGTTTTGATTCACGATTTGACCATTGGAGGACGTTTGTTATCTATCGGAATCGGTGCCATTGTTTACCGTTTGATTATTTTAAATATCTATGAAATTCCAAATCTAGATCAGAACCTGGTTCGTCTCTTTAATGCAATCTTGCTAGCCTTGGTTCTATTCGCACCAGAATTACAAAAGAGATTAAAGATTCGTGGTTTGAAATTGAGAAATGAATAGGAGGAGAAAGTTATGGCAAGTTTGTTAACACTTGAAAATATTCACAAAACATTTGAAGCAGGGACGGTCAATGAGAACCATGTCCTAAAAGGATTAGATTTAGAGGTTGAAGAGGGAGATTTTATCTCTGTAATCGGTGGAAATGGAGCAGGGAAATCCACTTTGATGAATATCTTGGCTGGAAATCTATCTGTGGACGAAGGGGACCTTTTGTTGGAAGGGAAATCCATTAAAAATCTGAGTGTACGAAAGAGAGCCAAGGATATTGCCCGTGTTTTTCAAGATCCTAAGATGGGGACAGCTTCTCGTTTGACGATTGAGGAGAATATGGCCATTGCCTTGAGACGTGGACAAAAAAGAGGACTTGGTTGGGGCGTGAAGGAGAAGGATAGAATCCAGTTCCAAGAGGCCTTGAAAGAGTTGAATATCGGTCTTGAAAATCGCTTGAAAGTGGATACTCAATACCTTTCAGGAGGACAAAGACAGGCCTTGACCCTAGTCATGGCAGCCTTGGTGAAACCTAAGCTCTTGTTGTTGGATGAACACACTGCGGCACTTGACCCGAAAACGAGTCAAATGGTGATGGACTTGACGCAAAAGATTGTGGAACACCATCAGTTGACTACTCTGATGATTACCCACGATATGAATCATGCGATTGAGTACGGCAATCGTCTCATTATGCTCTATCAAGGCAAGATAGTGGTGGATGTCAAGGGAGAGGAGAAAAAGCATCTGACGGTTGAAGATCTCATGCATCTCTTCCAGAAAAATAGTGGCCAAAGCCTCGTCAGTGATGAATTGGTTTTGGGATAAAGAAAAAGGCTGAGAACTGGTGTCTCAGTCTTTTATTTCTTACACTAGCTATTTATGTAAATTAAACTTAGCAAGGAGCCCTCTTTTGCAGAAAAGCAGGGTTCTTTTTGCTGTCTATTCCATCCCTGAAAGTGTAGAACAAACTAGTCAGGGTGGCTAGTTTGTGGTATAATGAAAGAGACTCAAAAAGAAACAGGAGAAATATGATGGATTTACTATTAGCAATTGTATTGATTG
The DNA here is from genome assembly GCF_038148955.1 of Streptococcus pseudopneumoniae. Lineage (GTDB taxonomy): Bacteria > Bacillota > Bacilli > Lactobacillales > Streptococcaceae > Streptococcus > Streptococcus pseudopneumoniae_T. The sequence goes on along the minus strand of NZ_JBBJZY010000005.1, from coordinate 72,861 downwards.
TGCTAGCTTTTCTAGGAGGAGCTCTTGGAGGAATGTACTTGGTTCGTAAGCAAATTGAAAAAGAATTCGCTGACAACCCACGTTTGAATGCTGAAGCAGTTCGTACTCTTTTGAGTGCAAATGGTCAAAAACCAAGCGAAGCTAAGGTACAACAAGTTTACCACCAAATCATCCGCCAACAAAAGGCAGCCCTTGCTAACAATAAAAAGAAAAAATAAATAAGGAAAAGTCTGGGATGAAAGTTCCAGACTTCTCACTATGTTGGTTATGTTTAGGGATGAGACTTTTTCCTTGCATTCTATTGATATTTGATTATGATTAAGAGAGATAGTTATTGATTAGGCTGTCATTCGGTTCATAAGGATCAATAATCATAATGAACTATCAATCAGAAAAAAGACTAGAAAGAAGACTGTATGGATAATCGACCGATTGGTTTTTTGGATTCAGGTGTCGGGGGCTTGACCGTTGTGCGCGAGCTCATGCGCCAGCTTCCCCATGAAGAAATCGTCTATATTGGAGATTCGGCACGGGCGCCCTATGGTCCCCGTCCTGCTGAGCAAATTCGTGAATATACTTGGCAGTTGGTCAACTTTCTCTTGACCAAGGATGTCAAAATGATTGTCATTGCTTGTAATACTGCGACTGCGGTCGTCTGGGAAGAAATCAAGGCTCAACTAGATATTCCCGTCCTAGGTGTGATTTTGCCAGGAGCTTCGGCAGCTATCAAGTCCAGTCCAGGTGGGAAAATAGGTGTGATTGGAACACCCATGACGGTACAATCAGACATATACCGTCAGAAAATTCATGATCTGGATCCGGACTTACAGGTGGAGAGTTTGTCCTGTCCCAAGTTTGCCCCCTTGGTCGAGTCTGGGGCCCTGTCAACCAGTGTTACCAAGAAAGTGGTCTATGAAACCCTGCGTCCCTTGGTTGGAAAGGTGGATAGCCTGATTTTGGGCTGTACTCATTATCCACTCCTTCGCCCTATCATCCAGAATGTCATGGGACCAAAGGTTCAACTTATCGATAGTGGGGCAGAGTGCGTACGAGACATATCAGTCTTACTCAATTATTTTGAAATCAATCGTGGTCGCTATGCGGGACCACTCCATCACCGTTTTTACACAACAGCCAGCAGCCAAAGTTTTGCACAAATTGGTGAAGAATGGCTTGAAAAAGAGATTCATGTGGAGCATGTAGAATTATGACAAATAAAATTTATGAATACAAGGATGACCAGGACTGGTATGTCGGGTCCTATGGTATTTTTGGTGGCGTCCGGACGTTGACGGATGATGACTTGGATTTTCCTCTATTGGAGTTTGCCCAAAGATTTCGAGATGAGGATCGAGGTTTTCCTGTTTCTGTTACTGTTTTACGCTATGGTTCTCTCTACCGTTTATTGTCTTTTGTGGTAGATATCCTCAACCAAGAAATGGGACGAAATGTGGAAGTCATCCAACGTCAAGGGGCTCTGCTCTTGGTTGAAAATGGGCAACTCTTGTATGTGGAATTGCCCAAAGAAGGGGTCGATGTTCATGATTTCTTTGAGACAAACAAGGTCAGAGAAACCTTATTGATTGCGACTCGTAACGAGGGCAAGACCAAGGAATTCCGAGCTATCTTTGACAAGCTAGGCTACGATGTAGAAAATCTTAATGATTATCCAGATCTACCTGAAGTAGCAGAAACAGGCATGACCTTCGAAGAAAATGCCCGCCTCAAGGCAGAAACCATTTCCCAATTAACGGGCAAGATGGTTCTGGCAGATGACTCAGGTCTCAAAGTCGATGTCCTTGGTGGCTTGCCAGGTGTCTGGTCAGCTCGTTTCGCAGGTGTAGGAGCAACTGACCGTGAAAATAATGCCAAGCTCTTGCACGAATTGGCCATGGTCTTTGAACTCAAGGACCGCTCGGCTCAATTCCATACAACCCTAGTCGTAGCCAGTCCCAACAAGGAAAGCTTGGTTGTTGAAGCAGACTGGCCTGGCTACATTAACTTTGAACCAAAGGGTGAAAATGGCTTTGGCTATGACCCCCTCTTCCTTGTGGGAGAGACAGGCAAGTCCTCAGCTGAATTAACCCTTGAAGAAAAAAATAGTCAATCTCATCGTGCCTTAGCCGTTAAGAAACTTTTGGAGGTATTTCCATCATGGCAAAGCAAACCATCATTGTAATGAGCGATTCCCATGGCGATAGCTTGATTGTGGAAGAAATCCGTGATCGCTATGTGGGCAAAGTTGACGCCGTTTTTCATAACGGCGATTCTGAACTGCGTCCTGATTCTCCCCTTTGGGAGGGAATCCGTGTTGTTAAAGGGAATATGGACTTCTATGCAGGTTATCCAGAACGTTTGGTGACTGAGCTTGGTTCGACCAAGATTATCCAAACCCATGGACACCTGTTTGACATCAATTTCAACTTTCAAAAGTTGGACTACTGGGCTCAGGAAGAAGAAGCCGATATCTGCCTCTATGGTCACTTGCATGTGCCAAATGCTTGGATGGAAGGAAAGACTCTTTTTCTAAATCCAGGCTCTATCAGTCAACCACGTGGTACCATCAGAGAATGTCTCTATGCTCGTGTGGAGATTGATGATAGTTATTTCAAAGTGGACTTTTTGACACGAGACCACGAGGTGTATCCAGGCCTGTCCAAGGAGTTTAGCAGATGATTGCCAAGGAGTTTGAGACTTTCTTGTTGGGTCAAGAGGAAACTTTTTTGACCCCTGCTGAAAATCTAGCTGTGTTGATTGATACCCACAATGCGGATCATGCGACCCTCTTGCTCAGTCAGATGACCTACACCCGTGTTCCCGTTGTAACCGATGAAAAGCAGTTTGTTGGGACTATCGGGCTCAGAGATATTATGGCTTATCAGATGGAGCATGACTTGAGCTCAGAAATCATGGCGGATACGGATATTGTTCATATGACGAAAAGGGACGTAGCGGTCGTCTCGCCTGATTTTACCATTACGGAGGTCTTGCACAAGCTGGTAGATGAATCTTTCTTACCGGTTGTGGATGCGTCTGGTATTTTCCAAGGGATTATTACGCGTAAATCTATCCTCAAGGCTGTCAATGCTCTCTTGCATGACTTTAGTAAGGAATATGAGATTCGATGCAAATGAGAGATAGGATTTCAGCCTTTTTAGAGGGAAAGCAGGGTTTATCTGCTAATTCCAAGCAGTCCTATAAGTATGATTTGGAGCAATTTTTAGACATTGTGGGCGAGCGGATTTCTGAGACTAGTCTCAAGATTTACCAAGCCCAGCTAGCCAATCTAAAAATCAGTGCCCAGAAGCGGAAGATTTCGGCCTGTAACCAATTTCTCTACTTTCTCTATCAAAAAGGAGAAGTGGATAGCTTTTACCGTTTGGAATTAGCTAAACAAGCTGAGAAGAAGACCGAAAAGCCGGAACTCTTAGACCTAGACTCTTTTTGGCAGGGAAGCGACGTTCCAGAGGGCCGTTTACTGGCTCTTCTTATCTTGGAAATGGGGCTCTTGCCGAGTGAGATTTTGGCTCTCAAGGTTGCGGACATCAATCTGGATTTTCAGGTGTTGCGAATTAACAAGGCTTCCCAACAGAGGATTGTCACCATTCCCACAACCTTGCTTTCAGAGCTAGAACCCTTGATGGGACAGACCTATCTCTTTGAAAGAGCAGGAAAAGCTTATTCTCGTCAGTGGGCCTTTCGTCAGCTAGAGTCCTTTGTCAAGGAGAAAGGTTTTCCAGCCTTATCGGCCCAAGCCTTGCGAGAACAGTTCATTCTAAGACAAATAGAAAACAAGGTCGATTTGTACGAAATTGCAAAAAAATTAGGATTAAAAACAGTCCTGACCATAGAAAAATATAGATAATGGATATTAAATTAAAAGATTTTGAAGGGCCCCTGGACTTGCTCTTGCACCTGGTTTCTAAGTACCAGATGGATATCTACGATGTGCCTATTACGGAAGTTATCGAACAGTATCTAGCCTATGTCTCAACCCTTCAGGCTATGCGTCTGGAAGTGACGGGTGAGTATATGGTTATGGCCAGTCAGCTCATGCTGATCAAGAGCCGCAAGCTTCTTCCAAAGGTAGCAGAAGTGACAGACTTGGAGGACAATCTAGAGCAGGATCTTCTCTCTCAAATCGAAGAATACCGAAAGTTCAAGCTCTTGGGGGAGCACTTGGAAGCCAAGCACCAAGAACGGGCCCAGTATTATTCTAAAGCACCGACAGAGTTGATTTACGAAGATGCGGAGCTTGTGCATGACAAGACGACCATTGACCTCTTTTTAGCTTTTTCAAATATCCTAGCTAAGAAAAAAGAGGAGTTTGCACAGAATCACACGACTATCTTGCGGGATGAGTATAAGATTGAGGACATGATGGTTATCGTGAAAGAGTCCTTGACTGGACGAGATCAATTGCGCTTGCAGGATTTGTTTAAGGAAGCCCAGAATATCCAAGAGGTCATCACCCTCTTTTTGGCAACCCTAGAGTTAATCAAAACCCAGGAGTTGATTCTCGTGCAAGAGGAGAGTTTCGGAGATATTTATCTCATGGAAAAGAAGGAAGAAAGTCAAGTGGCCCAAAGCTAGACTTGATAGAGAGGAAAGATGAGTACTTTAGCAAAAATAGAAGCGCTCTTGTTTGTAGCGGGTGAAGATGGGATTAGAGTCCGCCAGTTAGCTGAACTCCTCTCTCTGCCACCGACAGGCATCCAACAGAGTTTAGAAAAATTAGCCCAGAAGTATGAAAAGGACCCAGATTCCAGTTTGGCTCTGATTGAGACAGGGGGCGCTTATAGATTGGTGACCAAGCCTCAATTTGCAGAGATTTTGAAGGAATACTCTAAAGCACCCATCAACCAGAGTTTATCTCGGGTTGCCCTTGAGACCTTGTCCATCATTGCCTATAAGCAGCCGATTACGCGGATAGAAATTGATGCCATCCGTGGGGTCAACTCAAGTGGAGCCTTGGCAAAGTTGCAGGCCTTTGACTTGATACGAGAAGATGGGAAAAAAGAAGTGTTGGGACGCCCCAACCTCTATGTGACTACAGATTATTTCCTAGATTACATGGGGATAAATCATTTGGAAGAATTACCAGTGATTGATGAGCTTGAGATTCAAGCCCAAGAAAGCCAATTATTTGGTGAAAGGATAGAAGAAGATGAGAATCAATAAGTATATTGCCCACGCAGGTGTGGCCAGTAGGAGAAAAGCAGAAGAGTTGATCAAGCAAGGTTTGGTGACGGTTAACGGCCAGGTGGTACGTGAACTAGCAACCACTATTAAGTCAGGCGACAAGGTCGAAGTTGAAGGCCAGCCTATCTACAACGAAGAAAAGGTTTACTATCTGCTTAACAAACCACGTGGTGTGATTTCCAGTGTGACAGATGACAAGGGCCGCAAGACGGTTGTCGACCTCTTGCCCAACGTGAAAGAGCGCATCTACCCTGTAGGTCGTTTGGACTGGGATACATCAGGAGTCTTGATTTTGACCAATGATGGGGATTTTACGGATGAGATGATTCACCCTCGTAATGAGATTGACAAGGTTTATGTTGCGCGTGTTAAAGGTGTGGCCAACAAAGAAAACCTCCGCCCTTTGACGCGTGGTCTTGAGATTGATGGCAAGAAAACCAAGCCTGCTGTCTATGAGATTCTCAAAGTGGACCCAGTTAAAAACCGCTCTGTGGTACAGTTGACCATCCATGAAGGACGTAACCATCAGGTTAAAAAGATGTTTGAAGCTGTTGGTCTTCAAGTGGACAAGTTGTCACGGACCCGTTTCGGACATCTAGACTTGACAGGACTCCGTCCAGGTGAATCGCGTCGCCTTAACAAAAAAGAAATCAGCCAACTACACACCATGGCTGTAACCAAGAAATAATGAAACGAATTTTGATAGCGCCTGTGCGCTTTTACCAACGGTTTATCTCCCCAGCCTTTCCACCCTCTTGTCGCTTTGAGCCGACTTGTTCCAACTACATGATTCAGGCTATTGAAAAACATGGTTTCAAGGGTGTTTTGATGGGCTTGGCTCGGATTTTACGTTGCCATCCCTGGTCGAAATCAGGCAAGGACCCCGTACCAGACCATTTTTCTTTAAAGAGAAATGCAAAATAATATTCAATGAAAATCAAAGAGCAAATTAGGAAACTAGCCGCAGGCTGCTCAAAACAGTGTTTTGAGGTTGTGGATAGAACTGGCGAAGTCAGTAACCATACCTACGGCAAGGTGACGTTGACGTGGTTTGAAGAGATTTTCGGAGAGTATAAATTGGATTCTAATGTATAAAACACAGATAGATGATACTTGGTATTTATCAAGTGCCATCTATCTGTGTTTTTATTTATGATTGATGTTTCTGCTATTTATTCTAAAATGTTTTTGCCTTCTTTAACACGCCAATGATAATCCGATAAAATAATATCTTCAAGAGAGTAGCTAGCCTGCCAATCAAGATATTTTTTAGCTTTTGAGGCGTCTGCTAGGACACTGGCTGGGTCACCAGCACGACGAGCAACAATTTCGTGTGGTATTTTTTGATTCAGTAATTCTTCAGCAGTTTTAAAGATTTCTTTGACGGTATAGCCTTTTTCAGTTCCTAAGTTAAAGATTTGAGAAGAACTGTTTTCTTGGAAGAGGTAATTCATCCCTTTAACATGAGCCTGTGCAAGATCCAAGACATGAATGTAATCTCGAATACATGAACCGTCACGTGTATCGTAGTCATCTCCAAATATTTTCAGGCTATCATTTTGTCCCAATGCGGTCTTGTTGATATTTGGAATGATATGAGTTGGATTTTTCACGCGCAGACCGTTTGAAGCATCCATTTCAGCCCCAGCTACATTAAAGTAACGGAAAATGACATATTTCCAATCGTAGCGATTAGCCATCCAGTAAATCATTCGTTCGCCCATCAATTTTGTCTCTGCATAAGGATTGACAGGGTCGAGCGGGGTATCTTCAGTCGCAGGCTTGTCAATACAGTTATTACCATAGAGGGAAGCAGTCGAAGAGAACATGATTTTTTGAATGCCAACTTCAGATAAGACTTTGAGAACTTGGTTCATACCAGCAACATTGGCAGTGAAGTATTTACTTGGATTTTCAATACTTTCGCTCACAACAATCTCACCCGCACAATGGAGAACAGCATCAATCTGATTTTCTTCCAAATAAGTTTTTAAGGCGCTAGCATCATAAACATCCAGTTGTTTAAAGCTAGCACGACTATCCACAGCCGAACGATTTCCTGTAGAGAGATTATCTAGAACATGTACCTGGTAGCCAGCATTTAAAAGAGCTTTAACGGTATGGGAGCCAATATAACCAGCTCCACCTGTGACAAGAATTGTTTTGGTCATGATTTTTTCCTTTTCCTAGTTTTGTACTATTTTAAAGAAATAAGAAGGGAAAGTCAACTTTTTTCTGTAAATTTCATGAAAATTTAAACAAATATAGCATTGAATTGTTTTTTTGTTTGGGAATAAAGGCTCGAGTTGATTTTGGAATGTTTACTAGATTTTGTACCATATGAAAGAGAATACTATACTTTTCTAAGATAGAGTAGAACTAAGATACTAACTTAGAAATCCACCTTCCCGCTATCCTTCTCCTATAAAAAGTGGTAAAATGGATGAAAGAAAGAAGGAACTGAAATGACAACATTATTTTCAAAAATCAAAGAAGTAACAGAACTTGCTGCGATCTCAGGTCACGAAGCACCTGTCCGTGCTTATCTTCGTGAAAAGTTGACACCGCATGTGGATGAAGTGGTGACAGATGGCTTGGGTGGTATTTTTGGTATCAAACATTCAGAAGCTGCAGATGCACCGCGCGTCTTGGTTGCTTCTCATATGGATGAAGTTGGTTTTATGGTCAGTGAGATTAAGCCAGATGGTACCTTCCGTGTGGTTGAAATTGGTGGCTGGAACCCCATGGTAGTTAGCAGCCAACGTTTCAAACTCCTGACTCGTGATGGTCGTGAAATTCCAGTGATTTCAGGCTCTGTTCCGCCACATTTGACTCGTGGTAAGGGTGGACCAACTATGCCAGCTATTGCAGATATCGTCTTTGATGGCGGTTTTGCGGATAAGGCGGAGGCAGAAAACTTTGGCATCCGTCCTGGCGACACCATCGTACCAGATAGTTCTGCAATCTTGACGGCCAATGAAAAAAATATCATCTCAAAAGCTTGGGACAATCGCTATGGAGTTCTTATGGTTAGCGAGTTGGCGGAAGCTCTGTCAGGTCAAAAACTTGGCAATGAACTCTATCTTGGCTCTAACGTCCAAGAAGAGGTTGGTCTTCGTGGTGCTCATACATCTACAACCAAGTTTGATCCAGAAGTCTTCCTAGCAGTTGATTGCTCACCAGCAGGTGATGTTTATGGCGGTCAAGGCAAGATTGGAGATGGAACCTTGATTCGTTTCTACGACCCAGGTCACTTGCTTCTCCCAGGGATGAAGGATTTCCTTTTGACAACTGCTGAAGAAGCTGGTATCAAGTACCAATACTACTGTGGTAAAGGTGGAACAGACGCTGGCGCAGCTCATCTGAAAAATGGTGGTGTCCCATCTACAACAATCGGTGTTTGCGCTCGTTATATCCATTCTCACCAAACCCTCTACGCTATGGATGACTTCCTAGAAGCTCAAGCTTTCTTGCAAGCCTTGGTGAAAAAATTGGATCGTTCAACAGTTGATTTGATTAAAAATTATTAAACCATAAGGGAGGTGGTAGGGATGGTAGAACCAAACCTAGAAAGCCTTATAAAAGATCTTTACAATCATGCTCGACATGATTTGAGTGAAGATTTAGTTGCTGCTCTCCTAGAGACTGCTAAAAAACTGCCTACTACAAATGAGCAATTGCTGGCAGTTCGTCTCTCAGGACTGGTCAATCGTGAATTGCTCAAGAATCCCAGACATCCGGCACCTGAGTTGCTCAACTTGGCTCGCTTTATTAAAAGAGAAGAAGCCAAGTACAGAGGAACCGCAGCTTCTGCGCTTATGTATGGGGAGATTTTTAAAATGCTTTGATTCCATTGTGGATCAAAGCATTTTTTGTAAGACCTATCTCGTGAGCGTTCAAATAGTAGTAACAAGGAATCATGAGAAGTCAGCCGAGACCATAGTAGTGAAGAAACTTCTGTAATGGAAGTGGAGCGAAGTGAGGAATCGTCAAACGGTAGGGGATAGGCTGTTTGAAGGGTGCTACGAAAAAGATAGGGCAAGGTGAAATTATAGCGGAATGAAATAAGATATGAACAAATTGATTAGGAAGATCAAATGAATTTATAGAAATATTTTAGCAGTCATAGCGTCCTATTCCAGTTTCAAAATGTTATAAATACGAACAAATTGATTGGGAAATTCAAATCGCTTTCTATCAATGTTTTAGAAGATACAGTGCCCTAGTCCAACTCCAATAAACTATAAAACAAGAGATGGAAGCAATTATGATTTACTTCCCTCTTTAAAATAAATGGTCTGATAGGAAAAACGTGTCCCCTCATAAAATATAGGATAGTACAGATGGAAGGCTTTTGTAGACTGGAGGACGAAGAAGTTTAGAAACTCTCGATAAAAGTTAGTTGAACCGCCGTATGCTGAAGGGCATGTACGGTGATATGAATCATTCGAAAAATTATTTCTAAATCGAAATAGTTGACAATTGAAATAGTAAGTATTATAATAATTTTATTCGTTTCGATATCGAAATAAATTGGAGGTGTTATGAAAGATAGTCATTTGCTAGCCCATCATATTCGTTTGTTGAATGGGCGGATTTTTCAGAAGTTACTGAGCCAAGATCCTGAGGCTCTTTATAGGGGTGAACAGGGCAAGATTTTAGCGGTTTTATGGAATAGTAAAACTGGCTGCGCAACTGCGACAGATATTGCTCTGGCAACTGGGCTTGCGAATAATACGCTGACGACTATGATAAAAAAGCTAGAGGAACAAAAGCTTGTAATTGTTAGTCCGTGTGGGGAAGACAAGCGTAAGAAGTATTTAGTTTTAACGGAGTTAGGCAAGTCCCAGAAAGAAGTGGGACATCGTGTCAGTCAGAAATTGGATACGATTTTTTACAAAGGTTTTTCAGAGGAAGAAATTCGGCAATTTGAAGCCTTTCAAGAAAGAATTTTGGCGAATCTGAAAGAGAAGGCAAAAGAGGATTAAAATAGATCAAATTAGCTGTTTGTAAGTAAAGGCCACTTTTGACTTTGTTTTCCAACTCTTAGGACAAGGAAACTATGTGGTTAGCTATGGTCAGACTCAGATTGATGGCCTTGCTTATGCCCGGTACGATATCTTCCGTTTAGAGAACGGGAAAATTGTGGAGCATTGGGACAATAAGGAAGTCATGCCTAAGGTAGAAGACTTAACCAATCGAGGAAAGTTTTAAAATGAGGACAAAGAATGATTGAATACAAAAATGTAGCCTTGCGCTACACAGAAAAAGATGTCTTGAGAGATGTCAATTTACGGATTGATAATGGAGAGTTTATGGTTTTAGTTGGGCCATCTGGGTCCGGTAAGACGACCATGATTAAGATGATTAACCGTCTCTTGGAACCGACTGATGGAAATATTTATATGGATGGCAAGCGCATCAAAGATTATGATGAGCGGGAACTTCGTCTTTCTACTGGTTATGTTTTACAGGCTATTGCTCTCTTTCCCAATCTAACGGTTGCGGAAAATATTGCCTTGATTCCTGAGATGAAGGGTTGGACTAAGGAAGAAATTGCGAAGAAAACAGAAGAGCTTTTAGCTAAGGTTGGTTTACCAGTGGCTGAGTATGGGCATCGTTTGCCTAGTGAATTATCTGGTGGAGAACAGCAACGGGTTGGTATTGTCCGTGCTATGATTGGTCAGCCCAAGATTCTCCTCATGGATGAACCTTTTTCAGCCTTGGATGCTATTTCGAGAAAACAGTTGCAGGTTCTGACAAAAGAATTGCATAAAGAGTTTGGGATGACAACGATTTTTGTGACCCATGATACGGATGAAGCCTTGAAGTTGGCGGACCGTATTGCCGTTTTGCAGGATGGAGAGATTCGTCAGGTAGCGAATCCTGAGACTATTTTAAAAGCTCCTGCAACAGACTTTGTAGCAGACTTGTTTGGAGGTAGTGTTCATGACTAATTTAATTGCAACTTTTGAGGATCGTTTTGGTGATTGGGTAACAGCTCTATCTCAACATTTACAGTTGTCACTGTTGACCTTGTTACTCGCTATTTTTATTTCGATTCCCTTGGCTGTTTATCTTCGCTATCATGAGAAATTGGCCGACTGGGTCTTGCAGATTGCAGGGATTTTCCAGACCATCCCGTCTCTGGCCTTATTGGGACTCTTTATTCCTTTGATGGGAATTGGAACCTTGCCAGCTTTGACAGCGCTAGTGATTTATGCGATTTTTCCGATTTTGCAAAATACCATCACTGGACTCAAGGGAATTGATCCGAGTCTACAGGAGGCTGGGATTGCCTTTGGGATGACCAGATGGGAACGTCTCAAGAAGTTTGAAATTCCACTGGCCATGCCGGTTATCATGTCTGGGATTCGGACGGCAGCGGTCTTGATTATCGGTACGGCAACCTTGGCTGCCTTGATTGGTGCAGGGGGGCTGGGTTCCTTTATCCTTTTGGGAATTGACCGTAATAATGCCAGTCTAATTTTGATTGGGGCACTTTCTTCTGCAGTGCTAGCCATTGCCTTTAACTTCCTACTAAAAGTGATGGAAAAAGCAAAATTGCGGACGATTTTTTCTGGTTTTGCCTTGGTGGCAATATTGCTCGGTCTATCTTATAGTCCAGCCCTCTTAGTTCAAAAAGAGAAAGAGAACTTGATCATTGCTGGGAAATTGGGACCGGAACCAGAAATTTTGGCTAATATGTATAAGTTACTGATTGAAGAAAATACCAGCATGACTGCGACTGTTAAACCGAATTTTGGGAAAACAAGCTTTCTCTATGAGGCTCTGAAAAAAGGCGATATTGACATCTATCCTGAATTTACAGGAACGGTGACTGAAAGTTTACTTCAACCATCACCGAAAGTAAGTCATGAGCCAGAGCAGGTTTATAATGTGGCGCGTGATGGTATTGCCAAACAGGATCATCTAGCCTATCTCAAACCTATGTCTTATCAAAATACCTATGCTGTAGCTGTTCCGAAAAAAATTGCTCAAGAATATGGCTTGAAGACCATTTCGGACTTGAAAAAAGTGGAAGGGCAGTTGAAGGCTGGATTTACCCTTGAGTTTAATGACCGTGAAGATGGAAATAAAGGATTGCAATCAATGTATGGTCTCAATCTCAATGTGGCGACCATGGAACCAGCCCTTCGCTATCAGGCAATTCAGTCAGGTGATATTCAAATCACGGATGCCTATTCGACTGATGCGGAATTGGCGCGTTATGATTTACAGATCTTGGAAGATGACAAGCAACTCTTCCCACCTTATCAAGGGGCACCACTCATGAAAGAAGCTCTTCTCAAGAAACACCCTGAGTTGGAAAAAGTTCTTAATAAATTGGCTGGTAAGATTACAGAAAGCCAGATGAGCCAGCTCAACTACCAAGTCGGTGTTGAAGGCAAGTCAGCAGAACAAGTAGCTAAAGAGTTTCTCCAAGAACAAGGTTTGTTGAAGAAATGATGGGGCAGAGACTTTAAGCATACTGAACTAAACTTCCTTAAACGACTAGATAAAAGAATGCTCAGACAATTTCGTCTGGGCTTTTTGATTATTGAAAAGATAAGAAACTCAGTAGCCTAGAAATAAGGCAACCGAGCTTTAATCTGTATTCAATTTTTAGGAATGAGAAGGTCTAGATAAAATTGGACAACTTCCTGTTCTGTGAAATCTTGCCCTTTTTTGAGCCACCAGGTCAATGTCTCGATAAAGTTGGATACGATTAAGTGTTGGAGGTAAGAAGTAGGCAGACTCGGGTGAGATTCTTTTAAATCATCAGCCATCACGGAATAGACATGGTGTTCTAGCTCTTTATGGAGTTGACGGAGGAAGTAGTCATTTTTGGAAAATAGCAGACTGGTGATATGGTCTTGGTTTTTCTGAAAATGCAGAAAGAGGTGGGCGAGATAGTCCACGGTAGAAACGGATTGCTCTCTTTCAAAGAGGTGATGGAAGAGGTGGCGGCAAAGCTCGTCCAGAAGTAGTTCCTTACTCTCATAGTGACAGTAAAAGGTGGAACGTCCTACATCTGCGAGATCAATGATATCCTGAACTGTAGTGGCTTCGTACCCCTTATCGTTCAAAAGTTGTAGAAAAGCTTGATAGATGGCTTTTTTGGTTTTGCTGATACGGCGGTCAATGTTAGTCATATGGACACTTGAGGCAAATTGTTCAGAACTGAATAAAGCTGACGTTTTGCTTCTATCCTTTCTTTGAATTTTAGTGGATAATGATAATGAACAAGGTGTTCATAAATTTATTATAACAAAGGAATGAGAAAGATGAAGGCAAAATATACTGTTTGGGTAGCTTTTTTCTTAAATTTAAGCTATGCCATTGTTGAGTTTATCGCAGGAGGAATCTTTGGTTCGAGTGCTGTTCTTGCTGATTCTGTCCATGACTTGGGAGATGCTATAGCCATTGGCATATCGGCCTTTTTAGAAACAATCTCTAATCGTGAAGAAGACAGCCACTATACCTTGGGCTACAAGCGTTTTAGCCTTTTAGGGGCCATGGTAACGGCTGTGATTCTTATGACAGGGTCCGTTTTGGTCATTTTGGAAAATATAGCGAAAATCTTTCATCCACAACCGGTCAATGATGAGGGGATTCTCTGGTTAGGAATTATTGCGATTACTATCAATGTGCTAGCGAGTCTAGTGGTTGGTAATGGAAAGACAAAGAATGAGTCTATTCTGAGTCTGCATTTTCTGGAAGATACCCTAGGGTGGCTGGCTGTGATTCTGATGGCGATTGTTCTTCGATTTACGGACTGGTATATCCTAGATCCGCTTTTGTCCCTTGCCATTTCTTTCTTCATTCTTTCAAAAGCCCTTCCACGTTTTTGGTCTACACTCAAGATTTTTTTGGATTCTGTGCCGGAAGGTATTGATATCAAGCAAGTAAAAAGTGGCCTGGAGCGATTGGACAATGTGGCCAGTCTTAACCAGCTTAATCTCTGGACTATGGATGGTTTGGAAAAAAATGCCATTGTCCATGTTTGTTTAAAAGAGATGGAGCATATGGAAACTTGTAAAGAATCTATTCGAATTTTCCTCAAAGATTGTGGCTTTCAAAATATTACCATTGAAGTTGATGCAGACCTAGAAAGTCACCAAGCACATAAGCGAAAGGTGTGAGTTGGAGCGGAATCATAGAGATTATTAGAGAAACAGCCTTGCTAGAGGTCGTTTTGTAATCCTAATCATTCTTTGTACTCTCTCTCAGAGTCAGTCTGGTACCCAACATGGTTAGGCTAGGTATTTTCCGACCGTGGAGTACTTCCTTGTTAAGAATATCCATACCTGCTCGGCCCATTTCCTCAGTATAGACGGTGATGCTGGAGAGGGGAGGATAGACTTGCTTGGTCAGGCTAGTATCATTAAAGGAAATAAGGCTGACGCGGTCTGGCAGGCTGATTCCAGCTTCTTGGAGGGCGCGGAGCGCACCGATAGCTAAACTATCGCTAGCTGCGAAAAAGGCAGGTGGCAGTTGGTCTCCCAAACTCTGAATAGCCTCCTTCATCAAGTCATAGCCAGACTGGGCAGTAAAGCTCCCTTGAAAGACCAGTTCATCATGATAGATTCCCTTTGTCTGACTGTAGTTTTTGAAATTTTCCAGTCGCTTATCCTCAATGATTTCTTCTTGGTCAGTTGTTTCCTCAAGCCCAGTTAGAATCCCGATACGATCCATCCCTTGGCTAAGGAAATAATCGACAACCTGTTTCATGGCAGTGTAAAAATCCGTGATAATGCAGGTGTGTCCTAGTGAAAGAGTATCGCTATCTAAAAATACAAGAGGTTTTTGGTATTCTTCAAAGGCAGAAATCTGAGCTCGACTAAATTTTCCGATGCAAAGAATCCCAATTACTTCCTCGCTCAGAGTAAAAGGATGGTCATTAAAATAGCGCAAGATATCATAGTCCAACTCTTGGGCTCTTTTTTCTATGCCTAGGCGAATCTGGTAGTAGTAGAGGTCGTCTAACTCCCCTTGTTCGCTGACCCATTGGATAATGGCAATCTTTTGCTTGGGCTTATGGGACTCGCCTGTCTTGAGATGCTTGGTGTAGCCCAGCTCTTCAGCAACTGTTAAAATACGGTGTCTGGTTTCTTCTGTGACAGATAGGCTCTGGTCGCGGTTGAGGACACGGGATACGGTCGCGATAGAGACAGAGGCTAGCTGTGCAATGTCTTTTAAGGTAGCCATAACTCCTCCTCCTTTTAGGTTAGTATATCATATTTTTCTGCTTTTTACTGATAATTTAGTAAAATTTTAGTAAAAAGGATTGACCTTGGCAAATCCCTTGGATACAATAGAAGAAAACGATTACACGTTAAGGTGACTTAACGGACAGTTAAAGGAGAATTCATATGACACAACATCTTACTGCTGAAGCCCTTCGTAAAGACTTTCTTGCTGTTTTTGGTCAAGAAGCAGATCAAACATTCTTTTCACCAGGTCGTATCAACTTGATTGGTGAGCACACAGACTATAATGGTGGACATGTATTTCCAGCAGCTATTTCCTTGGGAACTTACGGTGCAGCTCGCAAACGTGATGATCAAGTCTTGCGTTTCTACTCAGCTAACTTTGAGGACAAGGGTATTATCGAAGTGCCTCTCGCTGACCTCAAGTTTGAAAAAGAGCACAACTGGACCAACTATCCAAAAGGGGTCCTTCATTTCTTGCAAGAAGCTGGACATGTGATTGACAAAGGTTTTGATTTTTATGTTTATGGGAATATCCCAAATGGTGCTGGATTATCTTCTTCAGCATCCTTGGAACTCTTGACAGGAGTCGTGGCAGAGCATCTCTTTGATTTAAAATTAGAGCGTCTCGATTTGGTTAAAATCGGAAAACAAACAGAAAATAACTTTATCGGAGTAAATTCTGGCATTATGGACCAGTTTGCTATCGGTATGGGGGCTGACCAACGTGCTATTTACTTAGATACCAATACTTTAGAATACGACTTGGTGCCACTTGATTTGAAGGACAATGTCGTTGTTATCATGAACACCAATAAACGTCGTGAATTGGCGGACTCTAAATACAATGAACGTCGTGCTGAGTGTGAAAAAGCAGTGGAAGAATTGCAAGCAGCTTTGGATATTCAGACCTTGGGTGAATTGGATGAGTGGGCCTTTGACCAATACAGCTATCTGATTAAAGATGAAAATCGTTTGAAACGTGCTCGCCATGCTGTGCTTGAAAACCAACGTACCCTCAAAGCTCAAGCAACCCTTCGAGCAGGTGATTTGGAAACATTCGGTCGTTTGATGAATGCGTCACACGTTTCTCTAGAGCATGACTATGAAGTAACTGGTTTGGAATTGGATACTCTTGTTCACACAGCTTGGGCACAAGAAGGTGTTCTCGGTGCTCGCATGACAGGGGCAGGTTTTGGCGGCTGTGCCATTGCCTTGGTGCAAAAAGATACTGTTGAGGCCTTTAAGGAAGCTGTTGGCAAACACTACGAGAAAGTAGTTGGCTACGCTCCAAGCTTCTATATCGCTGAAGTTGCAGGTGGCACTCGCGTCCTTGATTAGTCAGAAGGAGGCTCTATAGTGACCTTAGTAGATAAATTTGTAACACACGTTATTGCTGAAAGTTCATTTGAGGAAATGGATCGAATCTACCTGACCAATCGTGTCTTGTCCCGAGTGGGAGACGGTGTTTTGGAAGTTGAGACCAATCTGGATAAATTGATTGACCTCAAGGATCAGTTAGTTGAGGAAGCCGTTCGATTAGAGATGATTGAGGATAGTCAGACTGCGCGTGAAATCCTCGGTGCTGAACTGATGGATTTGGTGCTCCCTTGTCCAAGTCAGGTCAATCGTGACTTCTGGGAAACCTATGCCTACTCTCCTGAGCAGGCGATAGAGGATTTTTATCAACTCAGCCAGAAAAATGACTACATCAAACTCAAGGCCATTGCAAAGAATATTGCTTATCGTGTTCCATCTGATTACGGAGAGCTTGAGATTACCATCAACCTCTCTAAACCTGAAAAGGATCCAAAGGAGATTGCTGCAGCCAAGTTGGTGCAAGCTAGCAATTATCCTCAGTGTCAGCTTTGTCTAGAGAATGAGGGATACCATGGTCGGGTTAATCATCCAGCTCGCAGCAATCACCGTATTATCCGTTTTGAAATGGCTGGTCAGGAGTGGGGCTTCCAGTATTCACCTTATGCCTATTTTAATGAGCACTGTATCTTTTTAGATGGCCAGCATCGTCCCATGGCCATTAGTCGTCAGAGTTTTGAACGTCTGTTGGCTATCGTAGAGCAGTTTCCAGGCTATTTTGCAGGCTCTAATGCCGACTTGCCGATTGTGGGGGGCTCTATTCTCACTCATGATCACTATCAGGGAGGCCGTCACGTCTTTCCGATGGAATTGGCTCCCTTGCAAAAGACTTTTCAATTTGCAGGTTTTGAGCAGGTCAAGGCTGGAATTGTCAAGTGGCCTATGTCAGTGTTGCGTTTGACTTCGGATTCCAAAGAAAATTTGATCAATTTAGCTGACAAGATTTTGCAGGAATGGCGTCAGTATTCAGATCCTGCAGTGCAGATTTTAGCAGAGACGGACGGAACACCGCATCACACCATCACACCCATTGCCCGTAAACGCGATGGCCAGTTTGAGTTGGACTTGGTCTTGAGGGACAATCAGACTTCTGCAGAACATACTGATGGCATCTATCATCCTCACAAGGATGTCCAACATATCAAGAAGGAAAATATCGGCTTGATTGAGGTCATGGGCTTGGCAATCTTGCCACCACGTTTGAAAGAAGAAGTGGAGCAAGTTGCTAGCTATCTTGTAGGAGAAGCTGATACAGTTGCCGATTATCATCAGGAATGGGTAGACCAACTCAAAGTCCAACATCCAGATCTAGCGGATAAAGAAAGAGCCCTTGAAATCGTCAAAGACTCTGTGGGTGCTATCTTTGCGCGTGTACTTGAGGATGCAGGAGTCTACAAGCAGACAGAACAAGGACAGGCAGCCTTTATGCGCTTTGTGGAGCAGGTCGGAATTTTGCCAGACTAGGAGCTTTATCCTTGCACAGTCCTATAAAAAGTAGTATCATAGTGTCGTTTGAAATATCAGGAGGAAATGATGAAAGATTTTCACTTTGATGCTATATCAGCTTTTGAAAATTATGAAATTAAAGAGATGAAAGATGGTCACGTTGTGGTGATGACCAAAGTAGTGGACTCGTCGCTCAACTACTATGGCTATGCCCATGGTGGCTATCTCTTTACCCTTTGCGACCAGATTAGTGGTTTGGTGCTCATCTCGCTAGGACTAGACGTAGTGACACTTCAGTCCTCTATCAACTACCTCAAAGCAGGAAAACTCGACGATGTATTGACCATTAAAGGAGAATGTGTCCATCAAGGTCGCACAACCTGTGTGGTGGATGTGGATATTACCAATCAAGAGGGCAGAAATGTCTGCAAAGCAACCTTTACCATGTTTGTCACAGGCCAACGATCAGAAGATAGACAGGTAAGGATATAGATAAACAAAAAAAGAGGCTCACACCTCTTTTTCTTATTTCTTTTTACGATTTAGTACCGCATTGAGGACAATGGCGAGTAAGCTGGCTACGACGATTCCGTTTGAGAAGAACATTTGGAAGGCTGTAGGCATGCTGATGAAGAGATTACTGTTATTGAGTCCGACACCTGCAGCGATGGATACAGCTGCGATAAGGAAGTTATGTTCATTGTTAGCAAAGTCAACACGGGCGAGGATTTGCATTCCTTGAATCGATACAAAACCAAACATCACCAGCATGGCACCACCAAGGACAGGACTTGGAATGATTTGGGCAAGGGCGCCAAACTTAGGAAGGAGTCCAAGGAGAACCAGGAAACCAGCTGCGTAGTAGATTGGCAGACGAGTCTTGATACCTGACAATTTAACCAGACCAACGTTTTGTGAAAATCCTGTGTAAGGGAAGGTGTTAAAGATTCCTCCGAGAAGTACGGCCAAACCTTCTGCGCGGTAACCGTTGCGAAGGCGCGTGCTGTCTATTGGATCATTGGTAATATCTGACAAGGCCAGATAAACACCAGTCGATTCAACCATAGACACCGTTGCGATGATACACATCATGACAATAGATGAGATTTCAAAGGTTGGCATTCCAAAGTAGAGGGGAGTTGGGACATGGACAAGTGGTGCTGCTGTAACAGGAGAGAAGTCAACCAAGCCCATGCTAGCAGCAATGGCAGTTCCAACAACCAGACCAATCAAAATAGAGATAGACTTGATAAATCCTTTGGTAAAGATGTTAATCAAGAGGATAATCAAAACAGTGATAGCTGCAAGCAAGAGACTTTGACCGGTTGGCTCTGGAACGTTATTTCCCATATTTCCAATAGCGACAGGAATCAAGGTTAAACCAATCGTAGTAATAACAGATCCTGTTACGATAGATGGGAAGAGATTGGCCACTTTTGAGAAGATGCCTGAAACAAGAACCACGTAAATACCAGATGCGATGAGGGCACCAAACATAGCACCACTTCCATGGCTTTGCCCAATCATAATCAAGGGAGCAACGGATTGGAAAGCAACTCCGAGAACGACTGGTAGTCCAATCCCAAAGTATTTGTTGAGTTGGAGTTGGAGGAATGTCGCCACCCCACACATGAAGATGTCTGTGGAAATAAGGTAGGTTAACTGCTCAGCCGAATAGCCAAGGGCTGTTGCAATCATAATGGGAACTAGGATAGATCCTGAGTACATGGCTAATAAGTGCTGCAAGCCAAGAACGGCTGCTTGCGAGTGTTTTTCTTGAGTTTGCATTAGAGATCTGCCTCCTTAAAAATAACTTGACCATTTTCAAAACGATCCAAGCGAGCGAGTGATAGGACAGGATAGCCTGCTTTTTCAAGCAAATCACGGCCATCTTGGAAGGACTTTTCAATCACGATACCGATAGCTTCGACTGTGGCACCGGCTTGTTCGATGATTTGAATCAAGCCTTTGGCAGCTTGGCCATTAGCAAGGAAATCGTCGATAATCAAGACCTTGTCCTTGGGTGAGAGGAATTTTCCAGCGATAGAAACGGTGCTGGTTACCTGCTTGGTAAAGGAGTAAACTTCGGCAGTTAAGATTCCTTCGTTCATAGTGATATTTTTAGCTTTTTTAGCGAAAATCATGGGAACGTTTAAGGCTTCAGCTGTAAAAACGGCTGGAGCGATGCCTGACGCTTCAATAGTCACAACCTTGGTAATACCAGCAGCAGCGAATTTTTCCGAAAAAACCTTACCAATTTCTCGCATCAAGCTAAAGTCAACTTGGTGGGTTAAAAAGGAATCCACCTTGAGGATGTTATCACCCAAGATATGCCCATCCTTGATGATGCGCTCTTCTAATAATTTCATAAGACCTCCTAAAGTCTAAAAGCCAATAAATTTCCTTGTTTCAGATTTCTATCCAGTAAAACTGATAGAAAAAAGACCTACTTAATCCCCTAAGTAAGTCCCCAAAATAGGCATGGCAAAAAAGCCCATCCCCTCAAGCTAACTTACTTATTGTTAGGTGTTCCGGCACCTTGTAGAAACGTCGTGCCAATTCACGACATAAACAAGTAAAACGATATTCAATTTTAAATAGGCTTGCGCCAATGTTTTTATTTTACACTAAATAACTTTAGAAATCAAATGTTTTGTCAGTGTTTTGAAATAAAAAACGAACAAATTGAAGAAAAATGGGAAAATTCTCAATTATAGGCTAACATTTAGAAGTATTTTTCATCATAAAAGACATATTATCAAGATTCTTCAAGATCTGACAATATGCCTTTTTCTGATTTGAAAGATTTTTTCTATTCGCTAAATCTTAAAAAATAGCCATCTGGATCCAAAACTGCAAATTCGTGAGGGTAAATAAAGCTATCTCCCACTCGAAATTCTCTTTTGGTCAGCGGACGATGGATAGGATAGTCAGCTTCCAGCAGTTTTTGGTGGAGCTGAGGGACATCTTCAATGCCAAAGGAAATATTGACACCGCGCCCGAAAGGATAGGTCAGCTGAGCTAATTCTTCTGTGCTGGCTTCTTCTAGCATAAGTTGGCAGTCTTCAAGCGAGAGGAAGAGAAATTTCTCCTCTGGACGCTCGTATTCGACAGAGAATCCTAGCAGGCCGCAGTAGAAGTGGCGTGATTTTTCGATGTCAGATACTACAAATTCAGGAATGACAGCTTGATAGTCCATTCGTTTTCTCCTTAGAGTTCAATTTCCAAGACAATGGGTGTATGGTCTTGGCGAGCTCCTGAGTCAATCATGTCAGACTTGGTCACTTTGTCAGCGATGCGGTTACTTGTGAGCCAGTAGTCGATTCTCCAGCCTGTATTGTTGATTTTAGAAGTCTTGCTGCGCTGTGCCCACCAAGTGTAGCGTTCTGGAACATCGCCATGAATATGGCGGAAGGTGTCGGTAAATCCAGTTGCCAAGAGGTTGGTAAATCCAGCACGTTCCTCGTCGGTAAATCCTGGTGAACGACGGTTGCTGGCAGGATTTGCAAGGTCGATTTCATTGTGGGCTACGTTATAGTCACCGGTCGCAAGGACTGGTTTTTCTTTGTCTAGTTCAGCCAAGTACTCAGCATATTTGACATCCCAGATTTGGCGTTCTTCCAAGCGTTTGAGTCCATCGCCAGCATTTGGTGTGTAAACTTGGGTCACGAAAAATTCATCAAATTCCAAGGTGATGATGCGGCCTTCCAAGTCCATGGTAGAAGGGGCACCGATTTCTGGGAAAGTGACAGTGGGTGTGAGTTCTTTCTTATAGAGAAACATGGTTCCAGCATAGCCTTTACGGGCAGGCTCTTGGGAAGAGCGCCACGTGTTTTCGTAGCCTGGGAAGAGTTCTTCTAAAATTTCCAAATGTTTCTTTGTAGGCCCTTTGGCAGAAAGCTTGGTTTCTTGGATAGCGATAATATCAGCATTTTCAGCAACCAAGGTTTTTAGGACTTCTTGGGATAATTTGGCACGAGCTGAGTCGCTCGTTAGGGCTGCATTGAGGGAATCAATATTCCATGAGATAAGTTTCATAAAGTTACCTTTTTCATTCAGATTATAGATTTTATTATACCAAAAAAAGGTCTATTTCCCCAACGTATGGTTTGAAAAATTACTCTTTAGACTTTATCCTGAGAAAATAAAAATTCCCTAAACTATTTAGAAAAAAATCTAAATAGCTCTTGTGTTTAGAATAGAAAGGTGTATAATGTTATTTAGAAAAACATCTAAATAGAAAGTGAAGTTACATATATGTCAAATAAGAGAACAATCCTTCTTTTTGTGGTCTTGGCTTATGCCCTTGCTTGGATAATATGGTTGGCACTATGGCTAAGTGGTGTTGGTCTAAATTCTCCATGGAGTCAACTTGCTAGTATTGTAGCCATGTGGATGCCTGCGCTTGCAGTCTTTCTCTTAGGGAAAATCACGAATCAACCTAGTGGAATCAAATCTAAATTAGTCGTGAATCTCAAGAGAAACTGGCGCTTTTACTTACTAGCTATCTGGTTACCAGCAGTCATCAGTTTTTTAGGAGCGGGACTTTATTTTCTTGTATTCCCTAGCAATTTCAGCCTTGATTTTGAATCTATTCAAGCCATCTTACAAGAAAAAGGTGTCTCTCAATCAGCCATTCCCTTATCTTCCTTGGTCTTGATTCAAATCCTAGCTAGTTTGACCTACGCTCCTTTTCTTAATAGTTTCTTTGCATTGGGAGAGGAAATTGGTTGGCGTGGCTATCTTTACCCAGCTCTAAGAGGACGCTTTTCACTAGTCCAGACTCATGTCTTGCTTGGTCTCATTTGGAGTCTTTGGCATCTACCAATCAATTTGCAAGGCTATAATTATGGACTATCTTATTTTGCTTATCCTGTTTTGGGAGTTGTTGCTATGTTTCTATCTTGTTTTAGCCTAGGAATATTGTTGAGCTGGTTGTTGGAAAAGACAGGTTCTATCTGGGCTTCTGCCCTATTTCATGGGGCAATCAATGCAACTGCAGGTATTGGGTTACTCTTTCAATTACCAGGAGAAAAAGTTTCAAGCCTCTTGATTTTAGGGCCATCACCGACTGGAATGCTATCAGTTCTACCTTGCTTATTCCTAGCCCTACTAATATTACAAAGGGAAAGGAGGCATTATGAGTTTTGCAAATAGTTTTAAAGCCTTATCTCATCCAGTTAGGAGAGAGATTTTAAATTTACTCAAAGCAGGTAGATTACCTGCAGGAGAAATTGCCAGTTATTTCGAGTTGACAGGTGCAACGATTTCACACCATCTCACGATTTTGAAAGCAGCGGATTTGATTCATGAAATGAAAGAAAAAAACTTTATTTATTATGAGTTAAATACATCGGTTTTAGAGGATATAATGGTTTGGTTAGCAGATCTGAAAGGAGATCATTTTGATGAAGATAAAAATCAATAAGAAATTGGTATTATTTACAAGCATTCTCATCCTACTACCTTCCCTTGTAGGTTGTGTTTTCTGGAATCAATTACCAGAGGAGATACCCACTCATTTTAATCTACTGGGTCAAGCAGATGGATACAATCATAAAGTGTTTGCTATCTTTGGATTGCCGGCTCTCATGCTTTTGATGCATTGGGTGCTTCTATTTTTAATGGTTAAGGATCCTAAATCTAGCAATATCAGTTCAAAAATACAAGTTTTGATTTACTGGATGATTCCTTTTGTATCTTGTCTATCAATGATTTCTATATACGGAGAATCTTTGGGTTATTCCATGATGAGTGGGCTACTAGCTCAGATTTTTATGGGAGTCGTGATGATCGTAATTGGAAATTATCTACCAAAAACATACCGAAATTATATAATCGGTATTCGACTTCCGTGGACCTTGGAGAGTGATAAAAACTGGAGAAAAACACATCGATTAGCTGGAAAAATTTGGGTATTAGGAGGATTGTTATTGTTTCTAAATTCCTTTGTGCAACTATATGTTTACTGGGTATTCTTCTTGACACTTTTCTTTGTAGTGATAATTCCTAGTGTCTATTCTTATCAATTATCAAAATTAGAATCTTAAAACAGGTATTTGAGTCATTAGTTAGAGAAGTTGGTCTGATAAGTCTATTTCCCCAACGTATGGTTTGAAAAATCACCCTCTTTCGTTTATAATAAAGAATGATTTTATGAAAGGGAGTGAAAATAAATGAAATTTTACTCATATGACTATGTGCTTAGCCAAATCAGTCAACAAAATGGAATCATGATTGGCTTTGGGATTGTGCTCCTAGCTATCACAGGATTTTTTGCTCTTAAGGCTTATCGAGATAAAAAGGGGACTAAGTTTCGGGAATTGGTCATGATTTTGGCCTTGACCTTGGTAGCCATGCTTTTGGTAACAATCTCAAAATACCAGACCAATCAAGCCTCTAACAATCAATTTCAAACCTCACTTCATTTCATAGAGGTTGTTTCCAAAGACTTGGGGGTGGATAAATCAGAAGTTTACGTTAATACTTCTGCAACTACTGATGGAGCGCTAATCAAGGTAGGTCCAAATTTCTACCGCGCTATGAACGGGAGCCAACCAGACAAGTATCTTTTAGAGAAATTAGAATTGCATCAAACAGACGCTATTGAATTGGTGGAGGTAAACAAATGACACTCAACTATATGGAAATTTTAATCAAACTGGCCTTGGGGCTCTTCTCGCTTGTTTTTGTTATCAATGTGACAGGAAAGGGGAACTTAGCACCTAACTCTGCGACAGACCAAATTCAGAACTATGTTCTTGGTGGTATCATCGGTGGGGTAATTTACAATAGTTCTATCAGCATTCTCCAGTATGCAGTGATTTTGATGATGTGGACGATTTTGGTTTTGACCCTCAAGTGGCTCAATAACAATGTTCGTTTTGTCAAACGCTTGATTGATGGAAAACCGACTCTCCTCATCAAAAATGGGAAGATTGACCCAGAAGCCTGTCGTTCAGTTGGCTTGTCTGCAGCGGATGTAGCCCTCAAACTTCGTAGCCAAGGGATTTTCCAGATGAAGCAAGTTAAACGAGCTGTGCAAGAGCAAAATGGCCAACTCATCGTGGTCCAAATGGGAGATGAAAATCCTAAGTATCCAGTTGTGACTGACGGTGTGATCCAAGTTGATGTTTTGGAATCGATTGGTCGTAGCGAAGAGTGGCTGCTTGATAACCTCAGCAAACAAGGACATGAAAATGTTGCCAATATCTTTATCGCTGAGTATGACAAGGGTGCTGTTACAGTCGTAACCTATGAATAAGAAAAACCTGGGGTCTTGGCCTCAGGTTTCCATTTGCAATCAGAAAGGGATTTTATGTCCATTATTCAAAAACTTTGGTGGTTTTTCAAGTTAGAAAAACGCCGTTATTTAGTCGGGATTGTGGCCCTGGTCTTGGTTTCCATCCTCAATCTAATTCCCCCCATGGTTATGGGGCGGGTTATTGATGCTATCACATCGGGACAATTAACCCAACATGATCTCCTTCTTGACCTATTTTACTTGCTTCTTGCAGCCTTTGGTATGTACTATCTGCGCTATGTTTGGCGTATGTATATCCTCGGGACTTCCTACAGGTTGGGACAGATTATGCGGTCTCGCTTGTTTGAGCATTTCACAAAAATGTCTCCAGCCTTTTATCAAACCTATCGGACGGGGGACCTGATGGCGCACGCAACCAACGATATCAATGCCCTAACGCGTCTGGCAGGGGGCGGTGTTATGTCTGCCGTGGATGCCTCTATCACGGCGCTGGTGACCTTGATGACCATGCTCTTTAGCATTTCATGGCAGATGACTTTGGTTGCCATTCTTCCCCTGCCTTTCATGGCTTATGCGACCAGTCGTTTAGGTAGAAAGACACATAAGGCTTTTGGCGAATCACAGGCTGCCTTTTCTGAACTCAATAACAAGGTACAGGAGTCTGTATCGGGTATTAAAGTGACCAAGTCTTTCGGGTATCAGGCGGATGAGCTCAAGTCCTTTCAGGCAGTCAATGAATTGACATTCCAAAAGAACCTGCAAACCATGAAATACGATAGTCTCTTTGATCCTATGGTTCTCTTATTTGTTGGTTCCTCCTATGTTTTAACGCTCTTGGTCGGCTCCTTGATGGTTCAGAAAGGGCAAATCACGGTTGGGAATCTAGTTACCTTTATCAGCTACTTGGATATGCTGGTTTGGCCTCTTATGGCAATCGGCTTCCTCTTTAATATTACTCAGCGAGGGAAGGTTTCCTACCAGCGGATTGAGGAACTTTTGTATCAGGAATCACCTGTACAAGACCCTGAGTTACCTTTAGATGGTATCGAAAATGGGCGTTTGGAGTACGCTATTGACAGCTTTGCCTTTGAAAATGAGGAAACACTGACGGATATTCACTTTAGTTTAGAAAAAGGGCAAACTCTGGGCTTGGTCGGGCAGACAGGCTCTGGGAAAACGTCCTTGCTCAAGCTCCTCTTACGTGAATACGATGTGGATAAGGGAGCTATTTATCTAAACGGTCACGATATTCGGGACTATCGTCTGACGGACCTTCGCAGTCTCATGGGCTATGTTCCTCAGGACCAGTTTCTCTTTGCGACCTCTATCTTAGATAATATCCGCTTTGCCAATCCTAACTTACCCCTTTCAGCGGTAGAGGAAGCCACTAAGCTAGCCCAAGTTTACCAAGATATTGTAGCTATGCCACAGGGATTTGACACACTGATTGGTGAAAAGGGAGTCAGTCTTTCTGGAGGTCAAAAGCAGCGTCTGGCCATGAGTCGAGCTATGATTTTAGACCCTGACATTTTGATTTTGGATGATTCTTTGTCAGCTGTGGATGCCAAGACAGAGTATGCGATTATCGACAATCTTAAGGAGACGCGAAAGGAAAAGACAACCATTATTACGGCTCATCGCCTCAGTGCAGTTGTCCATGCAGACCTGATTTTAGTCCTGCAAAATGGTCAAATTATCGAACAGGGTACGCACGAAGACTTGCTAGCTTTGAATGGCTGGTATGCCCAAACCTACCAGTCTCAGCAGCTGGAAATAAAAGGAGAAGAAGATGCAGAATAAACAAGAACAATGGGCTGTATTGAAGCGCTTGATGTCCTATCTCAAGCCTTACGGTCTCCTGACCTTTTTGGCACTCAGTTTTCTCCTAGCGACGACGGTCATTAAAAGTGTCATTCCCCTTGTCGCTTCCCACTTTATTGACCAGTATCTCAGCAATCTCAACCAACTCGCTGTGACCGTTTTGCTGGTCTACTATGGTCTTTATATCCTACAAACTCTGGTTCAATATGTCGGTAATCTTCTCTTTGCACGGGTATCCTACAGCATTGTTAGAGATATTCGTCGCGATGCCTTTGACAATATGGAAAAACTGGGTATGTCTTACTTTGACAAGACGCCAGCAGGTTCCATCGTCTCTCGTTTGACTAATGATACTGAGACTATCAGTGATATGTTTTCAGGGATTTTATCTAGCTTTATCTCAGCAGTTTTCATCTTTCTGACAACTCTTTATACCATGTTGGTATTGGATTTTCGTTTGACAGCATTAGTCTTGCTCTTTCTCCCCTTGATTTTCCTTTTGGTCAATCTCTATCGGAAAAAATCAGTGAAAATCATCGAAAAAACCAGAAGTCTTTTGTCGGATATCAATAGCAAGCTGGCTGAAAACATAGAGGGAATTAGGATTATCCAGGCCTTTAATCAAGAGAAGCGCCTGCAGGCAGAATTTGATGAGATTAACCAAGAACACTTGGTCTATGCCAACCGTTCTGTAGCCTTGGATGCCCTCTTTTTGCGCCCTGCCATGAGTCTGCTGAAACTCCTAGGCTATACCGTCTTGATGGCTTACTTTGGCTATCGTGGACTTTATCTGGGAATAACAGCAGGAACCATGTATGCCTTTATCCAGTATATCAATCGCCTCTTTGATCCCTTGATTGAAGTAACGCAAAACTTTTCAACCCTTCAAACGTCCATGGTTTCTGCAGGCCGTGTCTTTGCCTTAATCGATGAGAGGACCTATGAGCCTCTTCAAAAAGATGGGCAAGCCAAAATCCAAGAAGGCAATATTCGTTTTGAACATGTATGTTTCTCATATGATGGCAAGCACCCGATTCTGGATGATATTTCCTTTTCGGTTAATAAGGGTGAAACCATTGCTTTTGTGGGGCATACAGGTTCTGGGAAATCTTCGATTATCAATGTCCTCATGCGCTTTTATGAATTCCAGTCAGGGCGAGTTCTCTTGGATGATGTAGACATCCGGGACTACAGTCAGGAAGAGTTGAGAAAAAACATCGGTCTGGTCTTGCAGGATCCTTTCCTCTATCATGGAACCATTAAGTCCAATATCGCCATGTACCAAGAAATCAGTGATGAGCAGGTCCAGGCTGCGGCAGCTTTTGTGGATGCAGATTCCTTTATTCAAGAACTTCCGCAGGGTTACGACTCCCCTGTGTCTGAGCGTGGTTCGAGTTTTTCAACTGGACAGCGCCAGCTTCTTGCCTTTGCTAGAACAGTCGCCAGTCAGCCTAAAATCCTGATTTTGGATGAAGCGACAGCCAATATTGACTCTGAAACAGAAAGCTTAGTTCAAGCTTCTCTGGCTAAGATGAGACAGGGGCGGACAACCATTGCCATCGCTCACCGTCTTTCTACCATCCAAGACGCCAACTGTATCTATGTTTTGGACAAGGGGCGCATTATCGAGAGTGGAACCCATGAGGAACTCTTGGCTCTGGGTGGAACCTACCACAAGATGTATAGCTTGCAGGCCGGGGCCATGTCCTAATACTCTTTGATTTTCATTGAGCGTAAGAAGGAAATCCTTCAAATTACAGATTTCTTTCACCGCCTTTTCCATTTTGTGGTATAATGAAAAATGTTGACAAATAGTATAATAAAAACAAAGGAGAAACAGCATGCTGAAATGGGAAGACTTGCCCGTGGAAATGAAATCAAGCGAGGTTGAGTCTTACTACCAGCTTGTCTCTAAAAGGAAGGGTTCGCTGATTTTCAAGCGTTGCTTGGACTGGGTTTTGGCCTTGGTCTTACTGGTTCTGGCATCTCCCATCTTTCTCATCTTGAGCATTTGGATCAAGTTGGATAGCAAGGGGCCAGTCATTTACAAGCAAGAGCGCGTGACCCAGTATAACCGTCGGTTCAAGATTTGGAAGTTCCGTACCATGGTGACGGATGCGGACAAAAAAGGAAGTTTGGTGACTTCTGCTAATGATAGTCGCATTACCAAGGTTGGCAATTTTATCCGCCGTGTGCGTTTGGACGAACTGCCTCAACTGGTCAATGTTCTTAAAGGCGAAATGTCCTTTGTCGGTACACGACCTGAAGTGCCACGCTACACGGAGCAGTATAGTCCTGAAATGATGGCAACCTTGCTTTTGCCAGCAGGGATTACCTCTCCAGCCAGCATCAACTACAAGGATGAGGACACTATCATCAGTCAAATGACCGAGAAAGGCCTGTCAGTTGACCAAGCCTATGTAGAGCATGTTCTTCCTGAAAAGATGCGCTATAACCTTTCTTATCTCCGAGAGTTTAGTTTCCTTGGAGACATCAAAATCATGTTTCAAACCGTGTTTGAAGTGCTAAAATAAAGTAGTCATGAGAAAATGAGTACAGATAAAAGGAGCAAATCAATGCCAAATTACAATATTCCATTTTCACCTCCCGATATTACAGAAGCTGAAATTGCTGAAGTAGCGGATACCCTGCGTTCTGGTTGGATTACAACAGGTCCTAAGACAAAAGAACTGGAGCGTCGCTTGTCTCAATATACACAGACGCCTAAGACTGTCTGTCTTAACTCTGCAACTGCCGCGCTTGAGTTGATTTTGCGTGTTTTGGAAGTGGGTCCTGGAGATGAAGTCATCGTTCCAGCTATGACTTATACAGCTTCATGTAGTGTCATCACTCACGTAGGAGCAACACCTGTCATGGTGGATATCCAAGCAGATACGTTTGAGATGGACTATGACTTGCTGGAGCAAGCTATCACTGAAAAGACTAAGGTAATCATCCCAGTAGAGCTTGCAGGGATTGTTTGTGACTATGACCGTTTGTTCCAAGTTGTGGAAAAGAAACGTGACCTCTTTACTGCTTCAAGCAAGTGGCAAAAAGCCTTTAACCGTATTGTGATTGTTTCTGATAGTGCCCATGCTTTGGGATCTACTTATAAAGGGCAACCAGCTGGTTCTATCGCTGACTTTACTTCCTTCTCATTCCACGCCGTTAAGAACTTTACAACTGCAGAGGGTGGAAGTGCCACTTGGAAAGCCAATCCAGCGATTGACGACGAAGAGATGTACAAGGAATTCCAGATTCTGTCGCTTCATGGTCAAACTAAGGATGCCCTTGCTAAGATGCAACTGGGCTCATGGGAATACGATATCGTCACACCAGCCTACAAGTGCAATATGACAGATATCATGGCTTCCCTTGGTTTGGTACAATTGGACCGCTATCCAAGTTTGTTGCAACGTCGTAAGGACATCGTGGATCGCTATGATCGTGGTTTTGCAGGTTCTCGTATCCATCCATTGGGACACAAGACTGATATTGTCGAATCTTCACGCCACCTCTACATCACCCATGTAGAAGGAGCGAGCTTAGAGGAACGCAATCTTATCATCCAAGAATTAGCTAAAGCAGGAATTGCAAGTAATGTACACTACAAACCACTTCCGCTCTTGACAGCCTATAAGAATCTTGGCTTTGATATGACGAACTATCCTAAGGCTTATGCCTTCTTTGAAAATGAAATTACGCTCCCTCTTCACACTAAATTAAGCGATGAAGAAGTGGACTATATCATTGAGACTTTCAAAACAGTTTCTGAAAAAGTACTAGCTTCATCAAAAAAATGACAAACTACAGTCAAGTAATAGTGATTCTGTTTCTAAAAAGTCTAATTGAGTGTAAAACTGTTGTTTTCAATTGAAAGTCCTATAGTAAAATGAAATAAAAACAGGACAAATCAATCAGGATAGTCAAATTAATTTCTAGCAATATTTTAGAAGCAAAGGTGTACTCTTATAGTTTCAATATACTGTATGGTTTGAAATGAGATGTGAGCAATTTGGTGTAGCATTTAGAATTTTTATTAGGCATCATTTAGAAAATGTAGTGTCTTGTTCTAGTTTTCAATTCACCCTATTTTTTGAAAGACGCGAGTTTCCACGAATGAGGTTGTGGAAACTCGCGTCTTTCTTTTTTGTTTTCAGAATATTGTTCAAAGTTTTGAGACTATTTTTCATGTTCTAGTCATTCTTTTGAAATAATCTATAAAACACGTGTCTGCAATGATTTATATGTCCTATTCCAGTATTTTAGAAGAACTGCGTTTATTTTTATAGATCTTGAATCTAGCTTTTATAGAAAATCTATTTAAGAAATATATTGTATTGTTTTGATTTCAATCCGCTATATGAACGATATTCATGTAAATATACCTGGCGAATGCTTGCATGACAAGATATTTGTTCTTGTATTTATAAATTAGTATTTTACGAGATGTCAACATGCTTTAAATACAGTGAATAGGATATTTTTATGTTCAAGCTAAGAAAGATAGTAATCACTTTTGAATGGAAGGTTAAAGAATTATTAGAAGTATGGTTAGATATATAAATGGTCACGCTTTCACAGTTTTGATATTTTATTGTGTTATTCCTTGACAATTTTGATTTAAAAATATATTATAAAGAAAATGACAGCGGTGTCATTTTCTGGCATGGAATTTATATGAATATTAAATTAGGACATAATGTTTTTAATTGGAGGCTAATATGAAATCTTTTCAACAAAATGAGGTTTTCTCTATTCGTAAGTCTAAGGTGGGAGTTTGCTCAGTTCTCTTAGCGGTTTTATTTATTGGAACACAAAGTGTTTTAGCTAATGAAGTAGTTGGTGAAACTTCTTCGTCTAAAGATAATATGCAAATGAACTCTTTGTTGAGTAGCACATCTACATCATTATCTGCGGAACCCCATTCTGATACTCTCAGTCTTGATAACAATTCAAGTTTAAGTACTGATAATAATGGAGGAGTGAGTATTAATCAAAATAAACCTGATATAACAAATGATACTATGATGGGTAACATCTCTGGGATGGAAGTGAATACTATTTTAAGTACTAATCTGAACGAAGACGTAGCTTTGAATGTTAAAGATTATGGAGCAATAGGTGACGGGGTTAATGATGATCGTCAAGCAATTCAAGATACAATAGATGCTGCAGCTAAAGGACTAGGTGGAGGAAATGTATATTTTCCTGAAGGAACTTATTTAGTAAAAGAAATTGTTTTTTTAAAAAGTCATACACACTTAGAATTGAATGAGAAAGCTACAATTCTAAATGGTATAAATATTAAGAATCACCCTTCCATTGTTTTTATGACAGGTTTATTTACGGATGATGGTGCGCAAGTAGAATGGGGCCCAACAGAAGATATTAGTTATTCTGGTGGTACTATTGATATGAACGGTGCTTTGAATGAAGAAGGAACTAAAGCAAAAAATCTACCACTTATAAATTCTTCAGGTGCATTTGCTATTGGGAATTCAAATAACGTAACTATAAAAAATGTAACATTCAAGGATAGTTATCAAGGGCATGCTATTCAAATTGCAGGTTCGAAAAATGTATTAGTCGATAATTCTCGTTTTCTTGGGCAAGCCTTACCTAAAACTATGAAAGATGGGCAAATTATAAGTAAGGAGAGTATTCAGATTGAACCATTGACTAGAAAAGGTTTTCCTTATGCTTTGAATGATGATGGGAAAAAATCTGAAAATGTTACTATTCAAAATTCATATTTTGGTAAAAGTGATAAATCTGGAGAATTAGTAACAGCAATTGGTACACACTATCAAACATTGTCGACACAGAACCCCTCTAATATTAAAATTTTAAATAATCATTTTGATAACATGATGTATTCTGGTGTACGTTTTACTGGATTTACTGATATTTTAATTAAAGGAAATAGATTTGATAAGAAAGTAAAAGGAGAAAGTGTACATTATAGAGAAAATGGTGCAGCCTTAATAAATGCTTTTAGTTATAAAAATGTAAAAGATGAACTTGATTTAAATAAGAAAGTCGTTATTACTGAAAATACATTTTATATTTCTGATCCTAAAACAAAGGCTATTAGAGTAGCAAAAGATAGTGCAGAATATTTAGGAAAAGTATCAGATATTACTGTAACAAAAAATGTAATTAATAATAATTCTAAGGAAACAGAACAACCAAATATTGAATTATTACGAGTTAGTGATAATTTAGTAGTCTCAGAGAATAGTATATTCGGTGGTAAAGAAGGAATTGTTATTGAGGATTCAAAGGGTAAAATAACCGTTTTAAATAACCAATTTTATAATTTATCCGGTAAGTATATATCATTCATCAAATCTAATGCAAATGGGAAAGAACCAGTTATACGTGATAGCGATGGTAATTTCAATATTGTAACGGAGAATGGGCTTTACAAAATTGTAACAAATAACTTAAGTGATAAAAACGAAAAAGAAAAAAACAAAGAGGAAAAATTTAAAACAAGTTCATATGTGCATGAAAAACAATCTAATTCAAATAATGTAATTGATAGTAACCAGAAGAAAGGAGAGTTTAACTCAAGTAAAGATAATAGACAAATGAATGACAAGATCGACAATAAACAAGATAATAAGATAGAAGAAGTGAACCATAAAATAGTTGGAGATGGCAGAGAAACTGAAAATCATATTAATAAATCTAAAGAAATAGTAGAGGTAAAACAAAAATTACCAAAGACTGGTTCGAACAAGATTATGGAACTATTCTTAACAGTGACAGGAATTGGTTTACTTTTGACACTAAAAGGGTTGAAGTATTATGGTAAAGATAAATAAAATTTGTTCGATACAAGGAAGTTCCGTAGAAAATGAGGATGCTGTAGGTTCACAAAATCAGTATTTTTGGATTATTGATGGAGCTACAGATTTATATAATTCTAAAGAGGAGATTGGTTATTCAGTCTCAGAAGTTGTACATATTTTATCAGAAAGTTTGTCGGTTAATTGTAAAGAATCAAAAACTCTTAAACAAATATTTGAAACTGCTTTACTCGAGGTTAAAGATGAAATCGGTTTAAACTCATATGAATTAACAGAGTATTATCGCTTACCAACATTTGCTTTTATATTTGCTAAACTTTCAGAAAAAAAGTTGGAGTATATGATGCTAGGTGACTGCGTCATGTTAGTAAACGAAATGGAAATAACTGATCATAGAGTAGATAACTTATTTGAAAAAGGGAAAAATGAGATAAAAGACTCAATTGGTACAAATAGTGTTTTAAATAAAAAAATTATTTTACAAAAAATCAGAAAATTATCTAATCAACCGAGTGGGTACTGGATAGGTTCGTTGGATGAGAGATTTTTAGACCATGCTATTATTAATCAAATAGATGTTACTAGTGAACAAATTGTTTTAATGAGCGATGGCTTTTATGAATTCTATCAAAATAATCAAAATAAAACTTTTGAAGAGTTAATTAAGATGAGATTTAATTCTTCTGCTATTGATCCAATCTATGGAAAGAAAGATGATGCAAGTATTCTAGTTATTGATGTTTGATATATTGTTTAAAATATTAATTGTTACTATTGAACTTTGTTAAGAAGAGGTACCTAAATGTTAAGGTTATATTTAGAAAATGAAATTATAGAATTATCAAATAATTTAGAGACCATTTGGGTATCTGTGCTTGATAAATATGAGAAGTTATTTGAATATTTATCAAATGAAGAACGAATAGAATTGATTAAAGAAGATTTAATCATAAATGAGTCAGTTCTAAATGTTGATAAAAAAGGATATGAGTTAATTTGTTTACAACATCCCGTTTCATATGACTTAAGAAGAATTATTAGTGTAATAAAAATATCAACTGACATTGAACGTATTGGGGATAGAATTGTTGAAATTTTAAAAAATCTACAGATTATTCAAAACAATGAAATTTTGAAGAAAATTATTTCAGAAATAAAAATACTTCATGAAGTTATCGGACTGCATATGAATAGGGCTATATCTTGTTATAGAGAGGAACAATCTGGATGTTTAGATATGGTTGTTATACAAAAACAGAATGAGATAGAAGAGCTTAGTATAAATATTGAAAAGAAAATCATGAATTACATATTTGAAGATGATGGGAACGTTTCTGAAGTAATTGGTGCTTTGGATATTATTCATCACCTTGATAAAATTGCTCATACTACGCAATCAATTTATAAATGGATAATGTATAGAAAATATGGGAACATAAATTAGAAAGAAAAATATATGAAAACAATTATTGATAATTTTGTTGATAGAGTAATTGAATACGGAATGTATAATGAAATTGACAAAATATATGTGAAAAATAGAGTACTAGCGTTAATAGGTGAGGAGGGAACTGATCGCATTTCCGATGAAAATGACCTGAAACAAATAAAAGATTACTTAGTGGAAATCGCCTTAAAAAACGGTAAAATTAAAGATTTAATCGAGGAAAAGGAATGTTTAGGAGCAGAGTTAATGAATTTCATAGTTCCTTTACCTAGTCGATTAAATGATATTTTTTGGAGTTCATATGATATATCACCTCAAGAAGCAGTTGAAGAGTTTTATAAGTTAAGTAAAGATAGTGATTATATTAAAACTTCTGCTATTGCTAAGAATATTGAGTTTAGAGCATCAACTAAATACGGAGAGCTAGAGATTACGATAAATTTGTCAAAACCCGAAAAAGATCCAAAAACAATTGCTGCTGAAAAATTAGTAAAAGCAACTAATTATCCCAAATGTTTACTATGTATGGAAAATGAAGGATATCAGGGGCGAATAAATTATCCAGCACGTTCGAATCATAGAATTATTCGGTTGAAACTTGGTGACGAAGTATGGGGATTCCAGTATTCTCCCTACTCATACTTTAATGAGCATGCGATATTTTTAAATAGTCAACATGTACCAATGGCTATTACCTCTAAAACATTTGAACAATTATTGGAGATTGTTGATATTTTGCCAGGATATTTTGCTGGTTCAAATTCTGATCTTCCTATCTCAGGAGGCTCCATTCTTAGTCATAACCACTACCAGGGAGGGAAACATATTTTCCCAATGGAAAAAGCAAAATTTGAGAGTGAATTTCGTTTTAAAGACTTTGAGGATGTTAATGCTGGTATTGTAAAATGGCCAATGTCAGTAATTAGGTTACAAAGTGAAAATAAAAATCGCTTGTTAGATTTAGCTACTAAAATTCTAAATAAGTGGAGAGAACATTCAGATTTAGAAGTAGACATCATTGCTATGACTGAAGATGTCCCACACCATACGGTGACTCCTATTGCTCGTAAAGTGGACGGGAGATATGAATTAGATATTGTTCTAAGAGATAATCATACTACTGAACAATACCCAGATGGTGTTTTCCATCCTCATCAAGATGTACAACATATTAAAAAGGAAAATATCGGGTTAATCGAAGTGATGGGACTTGCGATATTACCACCTCGTTTGAAACCAGAGTTAGAAGAAGTTGGAAAATATCTTTTAGGAGAGGATAACGCAATTGCGGATTATCATTTAGAATGGGCCGACCAATTGAAAGAAAAATATCCTCGCATTAATAAAGAAGAGGTTAATAGCGTAGTTCAACACGAAGTAGGACAAGTGTTTGCGAGAGTTCTGGAAGATGCAGGAGTTTATAAGAATACACCGTCTGGGCATGAAGCGTTTATGAGATTTGTTAAGTCGGTTGGAATTAATTAGGAGGAAACCCAAATGGCAATATTGGTAACAGGCGGAGCTGGTTATATTGGTAGCCATACCGTAGTAGAATTACTAAATTTAGGAAAGGAAGTTATCATTGTCGACAACCTTTCGAACTCTAGCATCTTGGTGCTAGACCGTATTGAAGCAATTACAGGAATACGTCCCGTGTTTTACGAATTAGATGTTTGTGATAAACAAGCATTGAGAAAGGTATTTGAACAAGAATCGATTGATGCTGCAATTCATTTTGCAGGTTATAAAGCTGTCGGAGAATCCGTGCAAAAGCCTGTGATGTACTACAAAAATAATATTATGAGTACATTGGCACTTGTTGAAGTGATGTCAGAATTTAATGTTAAAAAGATTGTCTTTTCTTCAAGTGCGACTGTATATGGAATTAACAATCAGTCACCTCTAATTGAGACGATGCAAACAAGTGCTACAAATCCTTATGGGTATACGAAAGTGATGCTTGAGCAAATTTTAAAAGATGTTCATGTGGCAGACTCAGAATGGAGTATTGCGTTGCTTCGTTATTTCAATCCAATTGGTGCTCATGAGTCTGGTTTGATTGGGGAAGATCCCTCAGGAATTCCTAACAACTTGATGCCTTATATTGCACAAGTAGCGGTAGGTAAGTTGTCAGAGCTAAGTGTGTTCGGAAATGATTATGATACGCTTGATGGTACTGGTGTGCGTGATTATATCCATGTAGTAGATTTAGCAATAGGACATATAAAAGCTTTAGAAAAAGTATCTGAAAAAACAGATGTTTATATCTATAACCTAGGCTCGGGAGAAGGCACTAGTGTATTACAACTTGTAAATACATTTGAAAGTGTTAATAAGATCCCTATTCCTTATAAAATAGTTCCAAGACGTTCAGGAGACGTTGCAACTTGTTATGCAAATGCAGACAAAGCATATAAGGAATTAAATTGGAGGACAACAAAATCGATTGAAGACATGTGTAGAGATACATGGAATTGGCAATCAAAAAATCCCAATGGCTATAATTGATGATACTGTCTATATGAGTGCTGTATTTTGGAAAAATTACTTAAACTTTTAATGAAATGCATATTTAATGAAAGATAAATTTTTTAAAAAAATGTTTGAAAGCGCTTGACAAAGTAAACGGTTTCGTTATATAATATAAGCATGATGACACCGGTGTCAAATATAAAAAAGAGGGTCTTTATATGAAAAACCTAACAAAAATTAAGTTCAAAGAAAATGGAGAATTTAATCATTTTCCAGGAAATACTGTTGTAGCAAATCTTTATACTAAACAAGATTTGATGGAAGTTGTTGATATTATTCAATCACGTTATAGAGAATTACCATTTATCGATAAGTTTACTTTAACTCCAAGGAATTCTATTCACATGACTGTAATTGAATTGTTGTGCCATGAAAATCGTGAAACGGAGTTTTGGAGCAGTAATCTTCCTCTTGATACACCTTTACAGGAAATACATGATTACTTTGCTAAACAACTTGAAATTTTTCCATTGTTAAATGAAGAAATTCATATGCGTGTGACTGAAATGGGAAAACAAAACATACTAGTTGAACCTGCAGATGAAGCTTCTGCTAAGAGATTAGAAGAAATTCGTACTTATGTCTCAGAAAAAGCAGGTGTTCGTTTCCCTAATCATGATAGATATCAATTCCATATTTCAATTGGGTATCTTCGGATTCCTCTAACCGAAGAGGAGGAAGAAGAGTTTACTAAAGTTAGAGCGGAATTAACTGAAATTTTATTAGAGAAGATTCCAACTATTACTGTAAACCGTATTGACTATAC
This sequence comes from Streptococcus pseudopneumoniae, assembly GCF_038148955.1. Taxonomy (GTDB): domain Bacteria; phylum Bacillota; class Bacilli; order Lactobacillales; family Streptococcaceae; genus Streptococcus; species Streptococcus pseudopneumoniae_T. Next base: position 33,974 of record NZ_JBBJZY010000005.1, on the reverse strand, counting down.
TGTATTTGAAGATATGAGACAATTTGTTCCATATCACGAAAAATTTAAATAAAATAATAAAAAAGGAGAACTTATCATGAAAAAAATGAAAGTTTGGTCTACTGTACTTGCAACGGGAGTTGCTCTTACTACACTTGCTGCTTGCTCTGGAGGTTCAAATTCTACGACTGCTTCTTCATCTGAAGAAAAAGCTGATAAAAGTCAAGAATTAGTAATCTATTCGAACTCAGTTTCAAATGGTCGTGGTGATTGGTTAACTGCTAAAGCAAAAGAAGCTGGTTTTAATATAAAAATGGTTGATATTCCTGGCGCTCAATTAGCAGACCGTGTTATTGCCGAGAAGAATAATGCAGTTGCAGATATGGTATTTGGAATTGGTGCTGTTGATTCAAATAAAATTAGAGATCAAAAATTACTAGTCCAGTACAAGCCTAAATGGTTAGATAAAATTGATCAATCTTTATCAGATAAAGATAATTATTATAATCCTGTGATTGTTCAACCATTAGTTTTAATTGGGGCGCCTGATGTAAAAGAAATGCCTAAAGATTGGACTGAATTAGGTAGTAAGTATAAAGGTAAATATTCAATTTCTGGTCTTCAAGGTGGTACAGGACGGGCAATTCTAGCAAGCATCTTAGTTCGATACCTTGATGATAAAGGTGAATTAGGTGTTTCCGAAAAAGGTTGGGAAGCAGCAAAAGAATATTTGAAAAATGCATACACTCTTCAAAAGGGAGAAAGTTCAATTGTTAAGATGTTAGACAAAGAAGATCCAATACAATATGGAATGATGTGGGGTTCTGGTGCATTAGTTGGACAAAAAGAACAAAATGTTGTTTTCAAAGTTATGACTCCTGAGATTGGTGTACCATTTGTAACTGAACAAACTATGGTTTTAAGCACTAGTAAAAAACAAGCGTTAGCTAAAGAATTTATTGATTGGTTTGGTCAATCAGAAATTCAAGTAGAATATAGTAAGAACTTTGGATCTATTCCTGCAAATAAAGATGCCCTAACAGAGTTACCTGAAGATACGAAAAAATTTGTTGATCAAGTGAAACCACAAAATATTGACTGGGAAGCTGTTGGAAAACATTTGGATGAATGGGTAGAAAAAGCTGAATTAGAATACGTACAATAAGAAATAAGAGTTAATTTTTATGTCCAAGTCTCTCTATTATTTCTAAATTTATGGAAGAAATAAAGAGAGGCTTTTGGTTTAGTAATAGAGGGAGTTAGTGAGATGATTAAATTTGATAATATTCAAATTAAATATGGTGATTTTGTTGCAATTGATAATCTAAATTTAGATATACATGAAGGGGAATTTTTTACATTTCTTGGACCTTCAGGATGTGGTAAATCAACTACTTTGAGAGCATTGGTAGGTTTTCTAGATCCATCATCAGGAAGTATTGAAGTTAATGGGACAGATGTCACTCATTTGGAACCTGAAAAGCGTGGAATTGGTATTGTATTTCAATCTTATGCGCTATTTCCAACTATGACTGTTTTTGATAATATTGCATTTGGTTTAAAAGTTAAGAAGGTAGCTCCAGATGTTATTAAAGCAAAAGTATCAGCAGTAGCAGCAAAAATTAAGATCTCTGATCAACAGCTACAGCGTAATGTATCAGAATTATCTGGGGGTCAACAACAAAGGGTAGCATTGGCTCGTGCTCTGGTTCTTGAACCTAAAATTCTTTGTCTAGATGAACCATTGTCAAACCTTGACGCAAAATTACGTGTAGATTTGAGAAAAGAGTTGAAAAGACTTCAAAAAGAGTTAGGTATTACTACTTTATATGTTACTCATGATCAAGAGGAAGCCTTGACTTTATCTGATAGAATTGCAGTCTTTAACAATGGATACATCGAACAGGTCGGTACACCAGTAGAAATTTATCATAATTCTCAAACTGAATTTGTATGTGATTTTATTGGAGATATTAATGTTTTGACCGATGAAACAGTCCACGAAGTATTACTGAAAAATGCAAGCGTTCTCTTAGAAGATAAAAAAGGATACATTCGATTAGAGAAAGTTCGATTCAATCGTGAAACTGAACAAGATTTCATTCTAAAAGGTACAATTATTGATGTTGAGTTTTCTGGAGTTACAATTCACTATACAATAAAAGTTTCTGAAAGTCAGATTCTTAATGTAACAAGTATTGATAGTCAGGCTGCTATTAGATCTGTCGGAGAAAGTGTGGAATTATTTATCACACCATCAGACGTTCTGCAATTTTAAGGAGGTGCAGTATGCGTCATAAATTAAATTTAAAAGATTGGCTTATTCGTTTAGGGTTAATCTGGTTCTTAGTAACATTTATTATTTATCCAAACTTTGATCTAGTAGTGAATGTATTTGTAAAAGGAGGAGAATTTTCCCTTGATGCTGTACATCGTGTTCTAAAATCTCAGAGGGCACTTCAGAGTATTATGAACAGTTTTAAGTTGGCATTTTCACTCATTATTACAGTTAATGTCGTAGGTATTCTTTGTGTTCTATTTACAGAATACTTTGATATTAAAGGTGCTAAAATTTTAAAATTAGGTTATATGACCTCTTTAATTTATGGAGGAGTGGTTTTAGCGACTGGATATAAATTTGTCTATGGTCCTTATGGATTGATTACAAAATTTTTACAAAATATTATCCCTTCTTTAGACCCTAACTGGTTTATTGGGTATGGTGCAGTCTTATTCATTATGACATTTTCAGGAACTGCTAATCATACATTGTTTTTAACAAATACAATTCGAAGCGTTGACTATCACACTATTGAGGCTGCTCGAAATATGGGAGCAAAACCATTTACTGTTTTCCGAAAAGTAGTGTTACCAACCTTAATTCCAACTCTATTTGCACTTACTATCATGGTTTTTCTTAGTGGTTTATCTGCAGTAGCAGCACCCATGATTGTTGGTGGTAAAGAATTTCAAACTATAAATCCAATGATTATTACATTTGCAGGGATGGGGAATTCTCGTGATTTAGCTGCCCTACTTGCAATTATTTTAGGTATTGCAACTACAATTTTGCTTACTATCATGAACAAGATAGAAAAAGGTGGAAATTATATTTCTATCTCTAAGACTAAAGCGCCTCTTAAAAAACAAAAAATTGCGTCTAAGCCTTGGAATATCATTGCTCACATTGTAGCATATGGATTGTTCACAGTTTTCATGCTTCCACTAATTTTTATAGTATTATACTCATTTACAGATCCAGTTGCAATTCAAACAGGTAACTTAACATTATCAAACTTTACTTTAGAAAATTATCGCTTATTCTTTAGTAATAGTGCGGCATTCTCTCCATTCTTGGTCAGCTTTATTTATTCTATTATTGCTGCGACAACAGCAACAATTCTCGCAGTTGTATTTGCTCGTGTTGTCAGAAAACATAAATCTCGTTTTGATTTCTTATTTGAATATGGTGCTCTACTTCCTTGGTTACTACCAAGTACACTTTTAGCAGTAAGTTTATTATTTACTTTTAATCAGCCACAATTTCTTGTCTTGAATCAGATTTTGGTAGGTAGTTTGGTAATTCTACTTATTGCATATATAGTTGTAAAAATCCCATTTTCTTATAGAATGGTACGTGCTATTTTATTTAGTGTTGATGATGAGATGGAAGATGCAGCAAGAAGTATGGGTGCTTCACCTTTTTATACTATGATGAAGGTTATCATTCCATTTATTTTACCGGTTGTTCTCTCTGTTATTGCTTTAAACTTTAACTCTTTATTAACTGACTTCGACTTATCTGTATTTCTTTACCATCCATTAGCTCAACCACTGGGTATAACTATTCGTTCAGCAGGTGATGAAACAGCAACTTCAAATGCTCAAGCACTTGTATTCGTTTATACTATTGTATTAATGATAATTTCTGGTTCTGTTTTATACTTTACTCAGAGACCAGTTAGTAGAAAAAGGAAATAATAATGCAAGCAACAAGCTTAGGACTATCATATATCGAAATTGTATTAAGAATTGTACTTTCATTAGTTATTGGTGGTGTAATTGGTTTAGAGAGAGGAAGTAAATCTCAACCAGCAGGTATTCGTACACATAGTATTGTTTGTCTGGCTGCATGTTTAATTATGATGACTAATGAGTATGTATCTTATAAATTTGGTACAGGAGATCCTACACGCTTAGGTGCGCAGGTTATATCAGGTGTTGGTTTTCTTGGGGCTGGAACAATACTTATTACAGATAAAAAGAAAATAACTGGTTTAACAACTGCAGCCGGAATATGGGCTTCAGCTGGAATCGGTCTAGCTATTGGTGTTGGTTTTTATGAAGGAGCCATACTAGGAGCAATGTCTGTTTGGAGTGTTATAACTATGTTCCAACCTTTAAAAAAATATCTTCAAAGTCGTTCAAAGATAATCGAATTGTATATCGTTGTTAGATCTACAGAGGCATATAATCGGGTACTAGTATACTGTGCTGAGAATGGCATTAGAATGACTGATTCTAGAACTGCATTTGGAGATGTTAATTCAGAAAGAATTGAATATTTTGATGTTCCAGACAAAAAAATCGCGTCATTTATTACTCTGGAATTATCAGGTAGATTTGAGCACCTTAAACTAATGGAAGAAATTGCTAATATTGTTGGTGTGATTTATGTTGAGGAAATCAGCTAATCTAGGGATAAACAAAGGGACGGATTATTCTAGTCCTTTTGTTTTCTTTAAATAATAAGAAATATAAGGGCACATCTAAAAACTCAATTTCAATACTTTTAAACATTGATGTATCAACGTTTTCTGAGCAATAAAAATAGAAAATCGGTAGTTTTTAGAGGTGTCCATAATAATTTTTGAAGAAAAGGATCTAACTAATTTGAGAGTATATAAAGTGGATTTTGATGCAGGAAAAATAACTTATTTTGATGACTATAATCTCATACAGGTATACCACTTCCATTCATTTTATGATGTTTGTGAGATGGTGTTCGCTTGTCATTTACCATTTGAAGAAATGCTTAGAAATGTTATTGTTAAGGAGAAAGCTGTTCCCATATTAGAGTGTTATATTGAACAGATAATGAATACATTTCTAAATACAGAAGGATTTACTGAAAATGATTCCTTGGAATTTTCAGGTAGTGTATTTTCTTATCCGGTGATTTGTAATGCAGTTTACAAAATAGTACAAAACAGTGAATTGAATTGTAAAATTTATGTTACTAGTACTGAAAGTTAATGTAGATTTAGTGAAGTATTTCCTCCAGATGTAAACTAGATTAAAAGATTAGAATGTAATTTTCTTGTTAAAATAATTTAAATATTGTATAGTTATAGTGAAGGTTTATGACAGGAGTATTTTAATGGAAAAAGGGAAAAAGGTAACGATATATGATATTGCACGTTTGTCTGGTTTTTCTCCAAAGACAGTTTCACGTGTAATAAATGGAGGGAATAGAGTAAAACCTGAGACTTATAATGCCATAAAAAAAGTCATCGATGAGTTATCCTATATTCCAAATGCCTATGCTCAGAATTTAACGAAGAAAGAAACCACGAATATTTTAATATCTGTGAAGAAGATTGATTCTTTTCCTTTAATCTGGTTTCAAACACTTTTAGATAAAGTTTTACAAACTTGTAGACAATTTGGGGTAAATGCTATTGTTGAATATTTTGGAGAGGAAGATTCGATTAGTAATTCAATTATTTCAAGTACTGGTAGCCTTGTAGATGGAGTGATTGTCTTTTATGAGGGGGAGAATGATATTCGAATCCAATATTTAAAGAAAAATAATATGCCTTTCATTGTCTTTGGAGAGTCTCAAACACCTGGAGTAGTTTACGTATCTAACAATAACTTTCAAGCTACTTATGATATGATGAAAGTAGTTTTGGAAAAGAATTTTAAAGATATGTGGTTACTTATGGGAGGTGAGTCTTATGTAAATAAGGATCGAGAGAGAGGAGTGAGAACTTTTTTAAAGGATAATAATTATTCTATGGATTTGAAGGTAGTTTATGGTTTAACTACAATAGAGTCAGTTTATTCCTTTGCTGTGAATGATTTGTCTTTTGGAAATTATCCAGATATTATATTTGTTTCAGGCGATGAAAAAGTTCAGGGACTAATTCGTGCGTGTTACGAAAAAGGAATAGCGATTCCGGATAATATATCCGTTGTTGGATTTGATAATATTCCAATTTCACAGTATTACACTCCTGCTTTGTCTACAATTTCTCCTAATTATGTTAAATTAGCTCAAGAAATGATTGAAGGGGTATTAGCAATTATAAAGGGGGAAAGTGTCACATCTGTTGAAGTTTCTACTAAACTTGTTAGGAGACAGAGTTTCTAGTATTGTTTAATTCTTGAAAATCCTAGTGGAAAAGATGGAGTGTTCTAAAATAAGTTCTGTTTAGCATCCATTCAGTTTCTATTGAGTTGAATCCGATTTCTAACAAGTAGGACATGTTCAATCTAAGGAAGACATGGTAATATTTGGCATCACATTCGAATCACAATTTATCAAAAAAATCGTAAAAAAGTCTTGACAAAGAAAAAACAAAGTATTAAAATAAGTTCAACAAATCAGAAAAGTAACTATTTTTGATCTTCAGGGAGCCTGTGGTGATTGTGAACAGGTGGTTGGAAGTAGTGAAAGTGGGCTGATTTTAAAAATGAATTTGAAACAATGAAAATTCGGTGCGCACACCTTACAGTGCAACTTGTTGTTAGACAAGGCAGAGATGTAAAGGGGAATAGTCCCTTTATAATTGAGGTGGCACCGCGTTACTAACGCCCTCACACAGAATCCAATCTGTGTGTGGGCTTTTTTCATATCTTGAAATCAATACAGAAAGAGGAAATTTTTATGACAACTAAAGGTTATTTTGGACAATTTGGTGGTAGTTTTGTACCGGAGTCGATTCAGGCTTTGTTGGATGAGTTGGAAGTGACATTTGACAAGTACAAGGATGATCCAGAATTTTTGGCAGAATTTCGCCATTACTTGAAGGATTATTCAGGTCGCGAAACTCCGCTCTATTTTGCAGAAAGTTTGACAGATCACTTAGGTGGCGCTAAGATTTATCTCAAGCGTGAAGACCTTAACCACCTTGGTTCTCACAAGCTCAACAACGTTTTAGGACAAATTCTTTTGGCTAAACGCATGGGCAAAAAACGAGTGATTGCGGAAACAGGAGCTGGTCAGCACGGTGTTGCGACAGCAGCGGCTGCAGCCAAGTTTGGGATGGCCTGTGATGTCTACATGGGAGCAGAGGATGTGGAACGTCAACGTCTCAATGTTTTCCGTATGGAGATGATGGGAGCAACTGTTCACGCAGTTGAAACAGGGACTCGTACCCTCAAAGATGCTGTTGATGCAGCCTTTGGAGCATGGATGAATGACCTTGAAGCCTTTTATGTTCTGGGATCTGCTGTGGGACCTCACCCATATCCAACCATTGTTCATGAGTTCCAAAAGGTCATTAGTGAAGAATCTCGCCGTCAAATCTTAGAAAAAGAAGGCCGTTTACCAGACTACGTTATTGCTTGTGTAGGTGGTGGTTCCAATGCTATCGGTGCTTTTTCTCAGTATGTGGCTGATGAAGAAGTCAAATTGGTTGGGGTTGAAGCTGCTGGGCACGGACTTGATACAGACAAGCACGCAGCTACTATGACAAAAGGTAGTATCGGAATTGTCGACGGCATGAAGACCTATGCAGTCTTTAAGGAAGACGGAGAGCTGGCTCCAGTTTACTCTATCTCAGCTGGATTGGACTATCCAGGGGTTGGCCCAGAACACGCCTACTTTAAAGATTCAGGTCGTGTGGAATATGTGGCGGCGACAGACGAAGAAGCTGTTCAGGCTCTCCTCCTTCTCAGCAAGACTGAAGGAATTATCCCAGCGATTGAAAGTTCGCACGCTATCGCAGAAGCAGTTAAACGTGCACCGAAACTAAGTAAAGACGACATTATCATCATCAATGTCTCTGGTCGTGGAGACAAGGACGTAGCTGTAATTGCAGACTACCTAGAAGCTAAAAAATAATAGATGGAAAAATTACAGTCTTTTCTCTCACAGAGAGCTTGTGGTTGCTGGAAACAAGCAGAGAAAGTTGTAAGGTTGGGTCCATCTGAAACGAGAGAAGAAAACATAATTCTCAAGGGAGTGCCCTTTATCGCACAGCCTGTTACAGGAGGTATCTGAGACAGGAATGAGAGATAGGAGAAATCCTATAATTGAGGTGGCACCGCGAATTTCGTCCTCACGCAAGTTATTTTGCGTGGGGATTTTTCATACAGTCGCCACGGACTAGAAGTAGAACTGAAAGGGAAATTACAATGGAACGAATCATTCATGGAGATGTCTTATCACCAATCTTGGCTTATATGCGCCTAAAGGGGCAACACAAGGTTATTTTAGAGAGTATTCCGAGAGACAAGGAAACAGCTCGTTTTTCTATCTTAGCCTATAATCCAGTTTTTGAGATTAAGTTTGAAAATGGAGTTCTTTATCAAAATGGGCAAGTGATTGATCAGGATCCCTTGGATTTCCTTTATGAAGTGACTCATAAGAGACAGCACCATTCAGATCTACCTTTTGGTGGTGGGGCAATTGGTTTTGTTGGTTACGATATGATTTCGCTTTATGAAGAAATTGGTCAAATCCCTCAAGATACTATTGGAACGCCAGATATGCATTTCTTCGTCTATGAGAGTTACATTGTCTTTGACCACAAGAAGGAAAAAATCCATGTCATCGAGGATGCTCTCTATAGTGAGCGTAGTCAAGAAGCCTTGGAAGAAGCCTTGAACCAAGTGCTTGAGGAATTACGCATCCCTGCAGCAAATGAATTTGAAGATTTGGATTTATCACCACTTGACTTCAAACCCCATATCGCTCCTCAGAAGTTTGAGGAAATGGTGGAAACCGCTCGTAACTTGATTCGTAACGGAGATATGTTCCAATGTGTACTCAGCCAGCGCTTCTCAGCAGAGGTTACTGGAAATCCATTTGACTTCTACAGAAATCTTCGCGTGACCAATCCATCTAATTACCTCTATTTCTATGACTTTGGGGATTATCAAATCATCGGTGCCAGTCCTGAAAGTTTGGTTTCTGTTAAAAATGGCATCGTGACAACCAATCCGATTGCCGGTACACGACCAAGAGGGGCTACGGATGAAGAAGACAAGGCCTTGGCGACAGACCTGCTTTCTGATGAGAAGGAAACAGCAGAACATCGAATGTTGGTAGACTTGGGTCGCAATGATATCGGTCGCATCTCTGAAACGGCAAGTGTCCAAGTTACCAAGTATATGGAAGTGGAGCTCTTCCGCTATGTCATGCATTTGACCAGCGTGGTGAAAGGACGATTGCTTCCAGAACTCACTGCCATGGATGCTCTGAAATCAACACTTCCAGCTGGGACAGTGTCAGGAGCACCAAAGATTAGGGCCATGAGACGCATCTATGAATTGGAAACAGAAAAACGTGGCGTATACGCAGGAGCAATCGGCTACTTGTCTGCGACGGGCGATATGGATTTCGCCATTGCCATCCGAACTATGATTCTCAAAAATCAAACAGCCTACGTGCAGGCTGGGGCAGGGATTATCTACGACTCTATCGCCCAAAACGAATACCAAGAAACCATTAACAAGGCTAAATCTATGACTAGAATTGGAGAACTAAGACCATGATTTTATTGATTGACAACTATGATTCTTTTACCTATAACTTGGCGCAGTACATTGGGAATTTTGCAGAAGTGCAGGTCTTGAGAAATGATGATCCCAAGCTGTATGAAGAAGCTGAAAAAGCAGATGGTCTGGTCTTTTCTCCTGGTCCTGGTTGGCCAGTTGATGCTGGAAAGATGGAAGACATGATTCGTGACTTTGCAGGCAAGAAGCCGATTCTAGGGATTTGTTTGGGCCACCAAGCTATCGCAGAAGTATTTGGTGGTAAGCTAGGTTTGGCTCCAAAAGTCATGCATGGGAAACAGAGCAATATCAGCTTTGAAGCGCCATCTGTTTTGTATCAAAGTATCAAGGATGGCCGTGCGGTCATGCGTTACCACAGTATTTTGATTGAAGAAATGCCAGAAGACTTTGAAGTGACAGCTCGTTCGACTGATGACCAAGCTATTATGGGAATTCAACACAAAAATCTACCAATTTATGGTTTCCAGTACCATCCAGAAAGTATCGGAACGCCTGACGGCTTGTCTTCTATTCGGAATTTTATCGAGAATGTTGTAAAGTGAGGAAACTAGGATGAAAGAGATTATTGAAAAACTAGCAAAATTTGAAAATTTATCAGGTGTGGAAATGACGGACGTCATTGAGCGTATCGTAACTGGCCGTGTAACGGAGGCGCAGATTGCTTCTCTCCTTTTGGCTCTTAAGATGAAGGGAGAAACACCTGAAGAACGCACAGCCATTGCACAAGTCATGAGAGGGCATGCCCAACATATTCCAACTGAGATTCATGATGCCATGGACAACTGTGGTACAGGTGGGGATAAGTCTTTCAGCTTTAACATTTCCACAACTGCAGCCTTTGTCTTGGCTGGTGGCGGTGTTCACATGGCCAAGCACGGTAACCGTTCGATTTCTTCTAAATCTGGTTCTGCAGATGTCCTCGAAGCCTTGGGTATCAACCTAGACCTCAAACCAGCTGAACTAGGTAAGCTCTTTGATAAAACTGGAATCGTCTTTCTCTTTGCAAAAAATATGCATCCAGCAATGAAATACATCATGCCAGCTCGTTTGGAATTGGGTATTCCAACGATCATGAACTTGACTGGTCCCCTGATTCACCCAATGGCCTTGGAAACACAGCTTCTTGGAATTAGTCGTGCAGAACTTCTAGAAAGTACAGCTCAGGTTTTGAAAAATATGGGCCGCAAACGTGCCATCGTAGTTGCTGGGCCAGAAGGATTGGATGAAGCTGGTTTGAATGGAACAACCAAGATTGCACTTCTTGAGAATGGCGAAATCACCTTGTCAAGCTTTACTCCAGAGGATTTGGGAATGGAGCGTTACGCTATCGAAGATATCCGTGGAGGCAATGCTCAGGAAAATGCAGAAATTTTGCTCAGCGTTCTTAAAAATGAACCAAGTCCATTCTTGGAAACGACAGTCTTAAATGCTGGCCTTGGTTTCTATGCTAATGGTAAGGTAGATAATATCAAGGATGGAGTTGCCTTGGCTCGTCAAGTGATTGCTAGTGGCAAGGCCCTTGAAAAACTCAGACTGTTACAGGAGTACCAAAAATGAGTCAGGAATTTTTAGCACGAATATTAGAGCAGAAGGTGCGTGAGGTCGAGCAGATGGAGCTGGAGGAAATCCAGCCCCTACGCCAGACCTATCGCTTGGCAGAATTTTTGAAGAATCACCAAGACCGTTTACAAGTAATTGCTGAGGTAAAGAAGGCTAGCCCTAGTCTGGGAGATATCAATCTCGATGTGGATATTGTGCAACAGGCCCAGACTTATGAAGCGAATGGCGCAGTGATGATTTCGGTTTTGACAGATGAGGTTTTCTTTAAAGGGCATTTGGATTATCTGCGGGAGATTTCCAGTCAGGTAGAGATTCCGACGCTCAACAAGGATTTTATCATCGATGAAAAGCAAATCATCCGCGCCCGCAATGCAGGTGCAACAGTCATCCTGCTCATTGTGGCAGCCTTGTCAGAAGAACGCCTCAAGGAACTGTATGACTACGCGACAGAGCTTGGTTTGGAAGTCTTGGTGGAGACTCACAATCTAGCTGAATTAGAAGTGGCCCACAGGCTTGGTGCTGAGATTATTGGGGTCAATAACCGCAACTTGACCACCTTTGAAGTTGACTTGCAGACCAGTGTAGATTTGGCTAAACATTTCAAAAATGATTGCTTGTACATTTCTGAATCTGCCATTTTCACAGGGCAGGATGCGGAACGAGTAGCCCCATACTTTAACGGAATTTTGGTAGGGACAGCTCTTATGCAGGCAGAAGATGTGGCCCAGAGAATCAAGGAGTTGCAGATTGACAAAGGTTAAGATTTGTGGACTATCGACCAAAGAAGCGGTGGAAACAGCTGTATCAGCAGGAGCAGACTACATCGGTTTTGTCTTTGCACCTAGTAAAAGACAGGTGACTTTGGATCAGGCTGCTGAGCTGGCAACGCTTATTCCTGCAGATGTCAAAAAGGTTGGTGTATTTGTTTCACCAAGTCGGGCAGAATTGCTAGAAGCAATTGAAAAAGTTGGCCTAGACTTGGTTCAAGTTCACGGTCAGGTGGAAGATGATTTGTTTGAGGATTTGCCTTGTGCCAGCATTCAGGCGGTACAGGTGAATGGAGAGGGTCATGTGCCCAATTCTCAGGCAGACTATCTACTCTTTGATGCCCCTGTGGCAGGAAGTGGCCAGACCTTTGACTGGGCTCAACTGGATACGATTGGACTAACTCAGCCTTTCTTTATCGCAGGTGGGCTTAATGAAGACAATGTAGTAAAAGCAATTCAACACTTTACTCCCTATGCAGTAGATGTATCAAGTGGAGTGGAGACAGACGGACAAAAAGATCATGAAAAGATTAGAAGATTTATAGAGAGGGTAAAGCATGGCATATCAAGAACCAAATAAAGATGGATTTTACGGAAAATTCGGCGGACGTTTCGTCCCAGAAACATTGATGACAGCAGTTTTGGAGTTGGAGAAGGCCTACCGTGAAAGTCAGGCAGACCCAAGTTTCCAAGAGGAATTGAACCAACTCTTGCGCCAGTATGTGGGACGTGAAACTCCCCTTTACTACGCAAAAAACTTGACCCAGCATATTGGCGGAGCCAAGATTTATCTTAAACGTGAAGACCTTAACCATACAGGGGCCCACAAGATTAACAATGCCTTGGGACAAGTTCTTCTGGCTAAACGCATGGGTAAAAAGAAAATTATCGCTGAAACGGGTGCTGGTCAGCACGGTGTAGCAACTGCAACAGCTGCAGCCCTCTTTAACATGGAATGTACCATCTACATGGGTGAGGAAGATGTCAAACGCCAAGCCCTCAATGTCTTCCGTATGGAGCTTTTGGGAGCTAAGGTTGAAGCCGTAACAGATGGTTCGCGCGTGCTCAAGGATGCGGTCAATGCAGCCCTTCGTTCATGGGTGGCTAATATCGACGATACCCATTATATCCTTGGTTCTGCCTTGGGGCCACATCCTTTCCCAGAAATCGTTCGTGACTTCCAAAGTGTCATCGGTAGAGAAGCTAAACAACAGTACCGTGACTTGACAGGTCAAGATTTGCCAGATGCCCTAGTAGCCTGTGTTGGTGGTGGTTCTAATGCCATCGGGCTCTTCCATCCATTTGTAGAAGATGAGTCTGTAGCTATGTATGGGGCTGAAGCGGCTGGACTTGGTGTGGATACGGAGCACCACGCAGCTACCTTGACCAAGGGGCGTCCTGGTGTTCTTCACGGTTCTCTCATGGATGTGCTCCAAGATGCCCATGGTCAAATTCTTGAAGCCTTCTCTATCTCAGCAGGTTTGGACTATCCTGGTATCGGTCCAGAACATTCTCATTACCACGATATCAAACGTGCCAGCTATGTCCCTGTGACAGACGAAGAAGCCTTGGAAGGATTCCAACTCTTGTCTCGTGTGGAAGGGATTATCCCAGCCTTGGAATCTAGCCATGCTATCGCTTTTGCAGTGAAATTGGCCAAAGAACTCGGTCCAGACAAGTCCATGATTGTCTGTCTATCAGGTCGTGGGGACAAGGATGTGGTTCAAGTTAAAGACCGCTTGGAAGCAGATGCAGCAAAGAAGGGAGAAGCTCATGCCTAAGACACTAACAGAAAAATTGAACGCTATCAAAGCAGCTGGAAAAGGAATTTTCGTTCCCTATATTATGGCTGGAGACCATGAGAAAGGTTTGGATGGTCTCGCTGAAACAATCCACTTTTTAGAAGATTTAGGAGTTTCAGCCATTGAAGTGGGTATTCCCTTTTCAGACCCTGTTGCAGATGGACCTGTTATCGAAGAAGCAGGCTTGCGCAGTTTGGCCCACGGAACTTCTACCCAGGCTTTGGTTGAAACCTTGAAAACCATTCAAACAGAAATTCCGCTGGTCATCATGACCTACTTTAACCCCCTCTTTCAGTACGGTGTGGAGAACTTTGTCAAAGACTTGGCAGATACAGCAGTTAAGGGATTGATTATCCCAGACCTGCCTCATGAGCATGCCAACTTTGTAGAACCATTTTTGGCAGACACAGACATTGCCTTAATTCCCCTAGTTAGCTTGACAACAGGAATTGAGCGTCAAAAAGAGTTGATCAAGGGAGCAGAAGGTTTTGTCTATGCCGTTGCCATCAATGGGGTGACAGGGAAGTCAGGCAATTACCGTGCAGATTTGGACAAGCACTTGGCACAATTGCATCAAGTAGCAGACATCCCAGTCTTGACAGGATTTGGTGTGTCTAGTCAAGCTGATGTAGAACGCTTCAATGCGGTGTCAGATGGCGTTATCGTCGGTTCGAAAATTGTAAAAGCTCTCCACCAAGGAGAGCCAATTGAGGACTTTATCAAACAAGCAGTAGCTTACAAAAAATAATCATGCAAGCAGCGAGTAAGAGGAAAGGCACGAAAGGAAGTCTTTCCTTTTTCTTTTGCAGGAGAAAGGCTAGTTTTAGATATCATTTGCTAAATTACTATGATATGTAACTTTAAGAAAAAGCTAATTATTGTAGTAATTTCTTTAAGAAAATGATATAATTTATTAAAAAGTATTCGGAGGAGGAAGAATTATGTTGAATCAGGATCTCTTTGATTCGCTCAAGGCACAAAAAATTGTAGATACTTTGATGAAAGGTCAAAAAGATTATGTAGATGAACGTCTAGAAAAAAGAAAGACAATGAAAGTGTCGAATGGTTATGCATGGACGCGACCTAATCATATTGATAATGCATTTGCATCAGCAGATTTGTTTGAGTATAAATTACAATTAGCAGGACAGACTTGGGGATATTTAGAATTTGAAACAAATACAGAAAAATATGGGAAAGTATTGTTAATTATAAAGGGTAAGAAGCGACTTACGAGCCAATTTCCTTTGGTACAAAAAAATAAGAGTGGCTACTTATTTGAATATGCTCGGATGAATACACTTTATCTTAATCAATATTCTTCCTACAAAAATGATGAAGATAGTCATTCTTTTCCAATTCAGATGGAGTTAGTTTCTGATGAAATGATTCAAGAAATTGAACAAGTTACCAAAAATTCGAATATCGAAAAATTTATGATTTTAACTTATGAGGCGGACTCAGAAAACAATATTATATCTGTAGATGTTGTTATGCCTGATGCACGAACTGGTCAGTTACACTTGATTCAGGATTTGTCTGAGTATATTCAATCAAGTTCGTACCATTTCGAAGAAGCTAAATACCAAGATATTCCTAATTTTTCAGAATTATCGGAAACAGAAGATTTTGAAATTATTCCAAGAATAGAAAAACAAGAAGGTCAAAAGTAGTAAGGAGTATGTAAATGTTTAATGGTCGGGTATTGAAAGAATTACGGCTGTTAAATGGTTTAAGTAGAGCAGAATTGGCTCAGAGAATTAATTTAACGGAACAAGCCATTTGGCAGTTTGAGTCCAACGAAACGAAACCTAAATTATCAACCAAAATGCATTTGGCCAACCAATTTCATGTTGATTTAACTTATTTTGAACAAGAAGAAGAAAGTATTCGATTTGATTCTTCTGTAATTGCCTTTAGAAATGCAGACTTAGCAACACGGAAAACAATAGATATTCAAACTATGTATTTACATAAGGTAGATAGTTTGATTGATTATTTTGAAAGTTTTGTAATTATACCTAATATTACAATTCATGATCTAAGTAATGTAGTGAGTGAATCTTATCATAAGGGAGAATCCATTGAGGAATTGGCTCTTTATGCCAGGGAAAAATTAGGTATTTCAAAAGATAATCATGATTTGCTTTATAAATTAGAACGTTCAGGCATCTATATCGTGGAACGATTAATTAATGGTCAAGCTGATGCTTATAGCGCATGGTCAAAATTGGGAAGACCTTATATTGTGTTGGGGACGAATAAATCATCTGTACGTCGAAATTTTGACTTAGCTCATGAGCTAGGACATATTCTTTTACACAAATATAAAGATATGAATGAAAATGGCGATCGTTTGGAGCAAGAAGCAAATTATTTTGCATCATGTTTTTTATTGCCAAAAGAAGAGTTTTTAGTCAAATTTGAAGAGAGGGTAGGGAAACGTGTTAGCAATCCTGATAGTTATATTTTATTGAAGTCGGATTTGAATGTTTCGATACAGGCTTTAGAGTATCGAGCTTTTAAGTTAGGATTATTGACTCCAAAGCAACATTCCTACTTTTATCGTCAAATTGCGCAAAAAGGTTACAAAATTATTGAACCTTTGGATAATCAAATTTTTGTTAAAAAACCAAGCAAAGTAAAGAGTATTCTGGACGTTGTTTTGAGTAATCGTCTAGTCAGTCTAGCGACGATAATGTCTAAACAAAGTATTCGTTTACAGTTTATAAGCGAAATATTTTCGGTCGAAATGAAATTTTTTGATCAATATCAAGAAGATAAAAGAACAGATCAATTTGATAATATCATTCCTTTGTATAAAAGAAATAATTTATAATTTAACTGTGAAATAATTTCATGAAGGACATATGATAGAAATTGGACTTTATCAAACAAGCAGTAGCTTACCCAAAATAATCACGCAAGTAGCCAGTAAGAGGAAAGGCACGAAAGGAAGTCTTTCCTTTTTCTTTTGCAGGAGAAAGGCCAGAATGCCCGTCGCAGAAGCAAACTGAATTAAGATGAGTAATTCGGTTACGCTAAAGATAAGAGAACAAGAAGCTAAAAAGAGAAAATCCCCTGCGCCCATGCGAATATCGATAAAATGCGCCAAAATTCCAAGGGCAGGGAAGAAGACCATGACTAGATTCCAACCACAGAAAGCCATGAGGAGTAGGTGGAAAGCCATCCAGACCAGCAAGGGATATTCCTGATGGCGAAAGTCGTAGATGCCCAAGGTCAAGCCAGCAGTGATGAGGATGACTTGTCCTATGGAAATCCAGCCCCAAGACCAAGTCAGAAAGAGGAGCCCCAAGCCCAATTCAAAAAGGGCATACCAGACAGGATAGCGAACTTTGCAGTAGCGACAGTGAAAGCGATTAAAGACCTGCGAGAGGATAGGAATCAAATCCAACGGCCGCAAGCGAGTCTGACAGGCATCGCAGTGGCTAGCTGGTAGGATAATGGATTGCTCAGGAAAACGGTCAATGACCAAACCAAGAAAGGAAGCGAGAATGCTCCCGACAAGAAAAAAATAAATATCAATCATACTTATCTATTCGTAAAAAATAGGAGAAGTAGTATAATGGAGAAACATAAACAAGATAGTGAGGTCAAGATGACAATTCGTTTTGAAGAAAAGGTGAGCATAGAAAATGCTCAATTCGTATACCAATGGTCTAACTCCCTTGGCAAATCCTTTCAAGAACAATGGATGGGACCAAAGATTCCTTTTCCTCTGACCCTTCAAGCCTTGCAAGATTTGGAAGGAATCTTTTCAATTTTTGATGGACAAGAGTTTGTGGGACTTATCCAGAAAATCAGGCAAGAAGGTAGGAATCTTCATATCGGGAGATTTTTTCTCAATCCCCAGAAACAGGGGCAAGGCTTAGGTAGTCAGGCTTTAAGGAAATTTGTTAGTTTGGTCTTTGAAAATGAAGACATAGATACTATTTCTCTAAATGTCTTCGAGGCAAATCAAGCAGCCAAACACCTCTATCAAAAAGAAGGATTTGAAATCGTTCAAATGATTGAAGCACCTGAACGGAAATACATCATGAAAAAGGGGAGATAGAAAGCAAACAGCCTTGAAATCAATGTTGACTGCGATGATGAACCTGAATCAGCCCCTCAAAAGGGACTGTATATGAATGAACGTTACCAGTGTTTAAAAACTAAAGAATATCAGGTACTTTTATCTTCCAAGGGTAGACAAATTTTCGCTAAACGTAAGATTGATATGAAATCTGTCTTTGGGCAGATAAAGGTTTGTTTGGGTTATAAGAGATGTCATCTGAGAGGTAAGAATCAAGTGAGAATTGACATGGGATTCGTACTCATGGCCAACAACCTGCTGAAATATAATAAGAGAAAGAGGCAAAATTAAAAAGCTAGAGTTCCGCAATTGGAAATCTCTAGCTTTTTGTTTTCTGAGAATCATCTTGACTCAGACTCTTTTGACTAATGTTACTAAAAAGATAAAGTAACTTTTAACCTTATTTATCGTCGCCACTCAACATGTTTTTGATACCTTCTACAGCACCTTCTACAGCGTCTTTGGCATCTTCGGCGACTTCTTTTACTTTAGAAACAACTTTTTCAGCTGCTCCTTCTTTTTCCATTTTTTCATCACCGATGGCTTTCCCAACACCTTCTTTAATAGAACCTTTAGCTTGATTTAATTTTTCTTCTACTGACATGATAATTTCTCCTGTTATATTTATTTTATCTTAGTTTACACGAGTGTTTTCGTGAGATACTACACCAGTTGCTGCACCTTTAACAGCTTCTACACCTTCGCTAACTTTTTCTTGAACAGTTGAGAAACCAGATCCAAGACCAGATTTAGCTTTTTCGAATTGTTCTGAAGCGAATTCTCCTGTTGATTCAGCAACGTCAGATACGCGATCTTGAAGGCTTACTGAGTCTGCTTCATGTTGTTCTTTAGTTTTGATGTCGACAACGTTTACGTTGATTTCAACAACTTCCAAGTCAGTCATTTTAGCAACTTCTGAAGATACGATTTCTCTGATTTCTGAATATAAAGCTGGAACATTTTTTTGGTACTCAACAATAACGTTTAAGTCAACTGCAACTTGTGTTTTACCAACTTCTACGTTAACACCACTTGTTACGTCATCGCTGTTAACGATTTTTTCTTTAAGATTTGAGAAGAAACCACCGTCGATTCCCAAAAGACCTGAAACGTTTTCTAGTGACAGACCAATGATTTTTTGTAGTAATATATGACATTGTGTTTTCCTTTTTATTTCTTAAAGCTGAGGACTGTTTTTCCACGTGAGCGACCATTAGCGACCTTGTCTAATGCGCTATTTACCTCTTCAAATGGATAAACTGTATCGATAGAGGGTTTGATTTCTAATTTACTAAAGAGGTCAGCTACCTCTTGTAATTGAGCGCCATTGCTTTCTACAAATATAAAATGGTAGTGGACGCCATATTTTTCCGCCATCTTATCAAATTTGCGACTTGCTAAGCCAAGTAAAATTTGTTTCCATTTTGGTAGATTCATGCGTTTAGCAAAGGCACCGTTTGGCATGGCACGGAGGGAAACAAGATGACCACCTTTTTTCATGATAGACATTTGTTTCTCAGTTTCAGCTCCACCGAGAGTATCGAGGACATAATCAACCTGGCTAACAGTTTTTGTATAATCCTCTGTTTTGTAATCGATAAATCTATCTGCTCCAAGGTTCAACACACGCTCAGCACTATATCCAGAACCGTTGGTGATGACCTTCAAACCTTTGGCCTTGGCAATTGGAATGGCCATTCCACCGACACCACCAGTCCCACCAGAAATAAAGATCGTTTTCCCAGCTTGAGCGCCCATGAGTTCAAGAGCCTGTATAATGGTCAAGGCAGTAAGAGGAACAGAAGCAGCCTCCTCGTCTGATAGATAGTCTGGAACCTTGGCTAAGGCTTGGCTATCGACAGCTACGTATTCTGCAAAGGCGCCGATATGATCAAGTGGCAGACGGCCAAAGACACGGTCTCCTATCTGAAAGTTGTCAACTTGCTTGCCAATGCTTTCAACGATCCCACCGACCTCGTTACCTGCAGTTTGAGGAAGTTTGTAAGGAACAATCATCTTGACCTCACCACGAGAGATCATGTTATCGAGAGGATTAACACCGGCTGCGGTGACTTTCACCAATACTTGTTTGTCTGTAATACTTGGTTTAGCGATTTCTGTGATGTTCAGTGTGATATTGTTTTTGTTATAAGTAGTGTGTTGTGCGGCTTTCATGTGATTTCTCTTTTCTTTTTCTATATGATTTTATACCTGTATCTGATACAAGTATATGTTATTTCCAGTAAAAACTGACTTGTTATCAAATCAGTTTCGGACTTGTTTAGCTTGTTTATATAGATTGTCAATGACATCTTCTAAAGTTTGATTTGCTAATTCCTTCTCTAATTGAGATTCGGCACTAGCGAAAAGCGGTGAAACTGCTCCTTGGATATGTTTTCCAACAGGGCAATCAGGATTGCTATTTTGATGAACAGGGAATAAACTAATGTGATTGATTTCTTGAGTAGCATAGTAGATCTCTAGTAAAGTCATTTTCTTTGGAGACTTACTGAGTTGATAACCTGTTTTTCCTTGCTGGGAATGAATCAAATCTGCATTTTTCAATAAGGCAATCACTTTTCGAATGTAACTAGCGTTAGTCCCAACACTAATAGCTAGTGCTTGAGAACTTAAGGTTTCCTTGCTTTCACTAATCATTGTTAAGATATGCAAAGCAACTGAGAATTTTGTATCCATATGAATCCCTCTCTTAATAAACTTGTATCAGATACAAGAACAAGTATAACATAAATTAAAAGAAAAGCAAGTCTTTTGTTTTAAATTTTAAAAAATTTTGAGTGCAATCAGATTAGAGCTGTCTGGGAAGGGTGTTCATAAAATTATACCGTTGATATCCATTAGTTGACCAAAAGTAGAACAGATACACAAAAAAGCCTTGTAAATCAAGGCTTTTTCCTGTTGTATTTAGATGCCCCCTACAGGGATTTGGAAAGGACTTTCATATTGAGAGCAATTAAAAATATTGAAATATAAGTGATTTTAGGTATTTTCAATGTCATGATTTAAAAATGGGACAAAAGTGGGGCAAAAACCATACAGATTCTAAACTGTATGGTTCTTTTTTTATCTAACCAAGAAAGGTTAAAACTTATTAAAACAAATGCAATCAACTGTTGAAAACTTTTTAGTCCGTGTAATATAAAAACAAGTAAAAAGTTGAACTATAGGGAATATTGTGTCATAATAGGTAATAGATGAATAATTAATAGATTGGAAATAATGCTTTCTTACCTTAACAAGTTGAATTGGTTATACATTTTTTCGTCGCAATTGTGTCTATCTCTCGAGTTTAGCTAGTTTTTATAAGCTCTGGCTTCTAATCAATATAACAAATTTTAGAAGTGCATAAGACAAGATGGTGACATTACTACAGTCATTTCTAGTCACCATATGTTGCTGGCACAGGCTGTTTGTAGTGTTGGCTATTTACTAGTCAGTTTAATCGGAGTGTTTAATTTTTATTGTTGAAAGGTTTTTATATGGCGAAAATTCTATCTTTAGGTCTGACAGGTAAGAAATTACTTGCTCAGGGGTTCTTGTTTGTTCTGCTAGGTCTCATCTTGATGGTCACGGGGACTTGGTTGCCAGTAAAGGTTATTCGACTGGTTCTGTTTTTAGCTTGGATAGCAACGGTCTTAGATTTAGTATTACGTATTTTCAAAAAAAGTCAGTCAACGGACACCTTGGGAGTTGCACTGGTTAAATTGTTAGTGCTGGGATATTTGCTTGGCTCCAATCTTGCGACGGATGTGCCGATTTATATTTTGGCTCTTGTGATTGGAGTTTATCAGATTTTTCATGCTAGTATTAACCTTGTCACCTATGTTCTCTACCGCAAAAACAAAATTCGACCTCGTTTTCGTCTCTTACTAGATGGACTCGTACTAGTTTTTCTTGGTGGGACTAGTCTTTTGTCCTCTACAGGAAATTCTGTCTTTCAACTCTTTGTATTAGGGGCTTATTTTTTCCTTTATGGTGTGTCCAATATCCGTGATGGTTTCTTGTTTGAGGAGGAAATTGGGAAAAACCATCTCAAACGTCGCATTAGAATTAGCTTACCTATTGTCCTAGCCGCTCTCATCCCTGCAAGAACTTTAGCAAAAGTTAACAAATTTATGCTGGAAAATGCTGATGAGGAAGAAGATATCCATCTTGGAATAGTGAAGTCTGGTAAGACAGCGGAGCTTGAAATTTTTGTTCATACAGCTGAGACCTCTCTGTTTTCGGCAATTGGTCATGTGGATATCTGCTATCAAGGCCGTGTTATTTCTTATGGCAACTATGATCCGTCTTCTGAGACCTTATTTGGCATGGTAGGAGATGGTGTCTTATATTTCTGTGATCGTGACAAGTACATTGACCTATGTAAACGTGAGAGTCAAAAAACGCTTTTTGGTTATGGGATAGATTTGACGCCTGAAATGGAAAAAGCAGTTCAGAAAAAGTTGGCTGAATTGAAACAACTGACGATTCCATGGGAGCCAAGTGCAGATAAAATCATGACAGGTGATGGTAAGGAAGACTACACCTACGCTTATAAAATCAGACATGAGACAGATGGGGAACTTTATAAATTTATCAAATCTAAGTTTAAATCCTACTTTGTCTTATCTACAAACTGTGTGCTCTTGGCTGATACCATAGTCGGTCAGGCTGGCACCGATATCCTCTCACCCAAAGGATTTATCGCTCCAGGAACTTACCAAGCCTACCTTAATCGAGAGTTTGAAAAACCAAATAGTATAGTCGTATCTAAACATGTTTATTAAGGAGAATTTATGAACTTAGTAAAAAAATACACCCCGTTAATCCTTTTTATAGGGCTGGTTGCTCTTGTAATTCTGAATGCATCGAGCTTTATATCAGGAGCAATCTCTCTCTTTGATGTAATATCAACCTTGATTTATGGTGCTGTTATTGCTTTTGTGCTTAATGTTCCTATGAAAAAAATTGAACAGTACTTAGTTAAATTGAAGGTAAAGGCAGAGTTGCGTCGTCCGATTGCCATGGTACTTGTTTTCCTAGCTCTTATCTTAATCGTGATTGCTCTTTTGGTTTTGGTGCTGCCAACCCTAGCCCAGACTATTAGTCAGCTGGGAACAGTCCTTTCAACAGTCCTTACTCAACTTGGGAAATTGCTAGGCAGCTCGGAATTTGTAACCAAAGACATGTTGTCAACTATCGTATCAGGCATACAGGGACAGTCTAGCTCTATTAGCCAAGCTTTGATAGGTTTTTTATCAGGTCTGACTAGTAATATCGGCAATATTTTTTCAAGTTTGATGAATGCCTTTTTGATTATAGTCTTCACCTTTTTATTTTTATCCAGTAAGGAACATCTGGCAGCGATGACGAGTAGACTTCTAAAAGTTATATTTCCAGAGAAAGTGGTGACAAAGTTAACTTACATTGGACAAGTAGCACTAGAGACTTATGACCAATTTTTGATGAGTCAGCTGATTGAAGCAGTCATCATAGGAGTTATGATAGCGGTTGGCTACAGCCTGTTTGGACTACCTTATGGGGTAATGACAGGTATATTTGCAGGAGTGCTATCGTTCATTCCTTATGTAGGGCCTATGATTGCTTGTGTTGTGGGAGCGATTTTTATCTTCACAGTGAGTCCTACTCAAGCCTTACTTTCTCTTCTTCTATATCAAGTTATACAGCTGATTGAAGGAAACCTTATTTATCCTAGAGTTGTAGGTCAATCTATTGGTTTGCCAGCTATTTTCACGCTTGCGGCTGCTAGTATTGGAGGCAATCTCTTTGGCTTACTTGGGATGATATTCTTTACACCGATATTTGCTGTTATCTATCGATTGGTTAAGGAATTTGTCGTTGCAAAGGAAAATCAGCTAGATTAAGAAAAACTAAATTTAATAAGATATACTGAGAAGAGAGTGAGAGATTCTCTTCTCTTTTATTTTTAAATACTTTTCTACAAAAAGCTATTAGACGTTAAAAAAAGCCTTGGTTTCAAGGCTTATTTCTGTTGATTTAGATGTGCCCCCTGCAGGGCTCGAACCTGCGCCCCATAGCTTAAGAGTCTACTGCTCTACCAACTGAGCTAAGGAGGCAACAGAAAAAGCTGAGAATGTAACTTCCCAGCTATTTTAATATGCCCAAAATGGCAGCTAGATTATTTACGAAAGGCATCAAGGATATAGGTGAAACCAACAATTAAAAATGCAAAGGCAACGACATAAACGACAAAGACACTTGTAGCTACTGGATTGAACAAAATCACTAGACCTAGTAAAAATGCAAGCAACGCTATCCACATGATATGGTTGCCAATAATAGGGAAAATCAATCCCAGACGATTGCCTTTAAAGAAAACTATAATGGCTTCTACAATTAACCAAATTCCTAAAATAGTTGGAATGACAACTGGCAGCGTCACAAAGCCATAGGCAACGAGGTAAAGAGCTAAGAGAAGATTAACAATCCCTTGGAAAAGATGAGCTGGTGAGCGAAGCTCTTTTGGTACAGAGAAATAGCCTAAAATAGCTGCTATAGAAGAAACCAGTAAACCAAATGCAATCCACCAGCTGTAAGCAACAAGATTAGCTACTGGGTTTGTAAATAGGAAAAGTCCTAAAAGGACAAAAACAACTCCTGCAAGGAATAGCGATAAACGATTAGAAAATTTCATTTCAATACCCCCTATATAGTATAGTATAGTTTGATAATAAAAATATTATACACCTTTTTAGAGGAAATATCAATAAACAAAATGGAAAATTTGGAAGTTTCAGTCTGATTTATGAAAAGAAAATCAGTTTTTATTATTTTGAAAATAAAAAGAGAAGATAAAATTTGTCTTCTCTACATGAAAATATTGTATGGCATCAAAGCAAAAGTAACTGACTTTACACTATTTGTAAAGATGTAATTTGATTCAAAAAGAAAAGATAGATTTAAAATGTGGGACAAATGATGGGGTAAATCAGTTATAGACAAGCAAAAAAAGCCTTGATTTACAAGGCTTTTTCCTGTTGTATGTAGATGCCCCCTACAGGGATCGAACCTGTGACCCACGGATTAAGAGTCCGCTGCTCTGCCAGCTGAGCTAAGGAGGCAAAGAAAAAAGCTGTATTGGTGCCGAAACTTCACGGTTTGTATTGAACCCGCGCAATTAAGCAGGTGGGCAACTCGCTCTAACTGAAGCTGTTTCCGTGTGAGACGGCCTACATGCTGTTAGAAGACTTTTGTTTCCCTAATAATACAAAAAATAGTCGGTCAACACTTAAGTGTGAAGTCGTACACCACAGCGTTTCTATGTTTATATGATACCACTTTTTCAAAAAAAATCAAGAGGAAAGTGCAATTTTTTGAAAAGGATTTCAGATTTTTCGCAAACGGTCGATAGCTTCCTTTCTTTGAGCCAAAGCCCGTTCATATTTACCAGTATCTTCTGCTTGGAAATAGTGATGACTACGAATTTTTTCTGGCAGATAGTCTTGCTTGACCCAATTTCCAGGATAGTTGTGTGGATAGAGATAGTCTTGGGCATTCCCCAGTTCCTTGCTTCCACTGTAGTGCCCATCACGCAGGTGCCGAGGAATAGGCAAATGCCCTGATGTTTTGAGGTCGGCAAGTGCCTTGTCCATAGCTACATAGGCTGAGTTGGATTTTGGAGAAAGGGCTAAATCAATCACGATATTGGCAATGAGAATGCGGGCTTCTGGGAATCCAATCCTTTGTGCAGCATCCAGAGCAGTCACGGTGTGAATCTGAGCTTCAGGATTGGCCAAACCGATATCTTCATAAGCGATAACAGTCAAACGACGAGCGAGACTTGGCAAATCACCAGCCTCAATCAAGCGGGCAGCATAGTGAAGACTAGCATCCACATCTGAGCCACGGATAGACTTTTGCAGGGCTGAGAGAACATCATAGTGGCCATCTCCGTCCTTATCCATGGTAATGTAGCTCCGCTGCAGGCTATTTTCCATGATGTCTAGGGTGATATGGCGAATGCCCTTGTCATTCTCAGGGGTAGAAAGAACTGCCAAATCCAGTGAGTTGAAGGCAGAGCGAAGGTCTCCGTTTGTAGAGGTAGCAATGAAATCCAGCGCATCCTCATCTAGTTCTACTGGAAAATCAAAACCACGCTCAGGGTTACTTAGAGCTATCTGCAGGGCCTCTTTGACGTCTTGGTTAGACAGAGGTTCCAACTCAAAAATTTGAACACGGCTACGAATGGCAGGAGTGACAGAAAAGAAAGGATTTTCAGTCGTAGCGCCAATCATGATGACCAGTCCACTTTCCAAGAGAGGCAAGAGGAAGTCTTGCTTGGTTTTATCTAGTCTATGAATCTCGTCTAGCAATAGGACGAGACCCCCGGAAAATTTAGCCTCTTCCGCGATTTCTTGCAGTCGTTTTTTACTGTCAACTGTCGCATTGAAGGTACGAAAGGCATACTTAGTAGTCCCAGCGATGGCAGAAGCAATACTGGTCTTGCCGATTCCAGGAGGTCCGTAGAGAATCATGGAAGACAGGCGGTTGGCTTCCACCATGCGGCGGATGATTTTTCCTTGTCCGACCAGATGTTCCTGACCAATGACCTGATCGATGGTTTTAGGGCGCATACGAAGCGCGAGATTGTCTGGCATAGCAGTCCTTTCTAGCGTGGATTTTCTGATGTATATGTGGTAAGATGGTAGTATCTATTTTAGCACATTTCCGAGTAATCGGGGCGATTAAAGAGTCGCATAGAAAGAGGACAAAATGGCAACATATGGATTTTTAGATGTTTTAGAGGAAGAATTGGAGAAGAATTTTCCCTTCGACTTTGAGATTAGTTGGGACAAGCGCAACCACGCGGTTGAAGTGAGTTTTCTACTAGAGGCGCAAAACGCTGCAGGTGTGGAGATGGTGGACGAGGATGGAGAGGTTTCATCAGACGATATCCTCTTTGAAGAAGCAGTACTTTTTTACAATCCTGCCAAGTCAACCGTCAATGAGGAAGATTATTTGACTGTTATCCCTTATCTACCTAAAAAAGGATTTTCTCGTGAGTTTTTAGCTTATTTTTCCCTTTTTCTTAAAGATACTGCTGAGGTTGGGTTGGATGCCCTCATGGACTTTTTGGAAGACCCAGAAGCAGAAGAATTTGTCATGGAATGGAACCAAGAAGTCTTTGAAGAAGGAAAAGTTGGCTTGGAAGAGGGAGAATTTTATCCTTATCCGAGATACTAGAAGTCTGATATGGAAATAGAAATTTCTGATTTCACAGGCTGCAAGATTGCTTTGTTTTGTGGTGATAAGCTCTTGACTATCTTACGCGATGATAAGGCAAGCATTCCCTGGCCCAATATGTGGGAACTGCCAGGTGGTGGACGTGAAGGTGATGAAAGTCCTTTTGAGTGCGCGGCGCGTGAAGTTTATGAAGAGCTGGGAATTCATCTGACTGAGGATTGTCTGCTTTGGGCGAAGGTTTATCCGAGCATGCTTTTTGCGGATAAGCAATCCGTTTTTCTAGTTGGCAAGTTGACACAGGAGCAGTTTGACAGTATCGTATTTGGTGATGAAGGACAGGGCTATCAACTCATGAATGTGGAGGAGTTTCTTAGTTCCAGTCAAGTTGTGCCTCAATTACAAGAGAGATTAAAAGATTATTTAAAAGTAAGTGATTAGAAAGGATGGTTCGGTTACATTTCTAAACTGAACCCGCCCTAAACACTGTGCCAAAAAGATAAATGTCTCTTAGACACAAGCGTCTTCAGAGAATTTCCTATTTGGCTGTGTGTTTTATGGGCTTGGTATCTTAATGATGGAAACATGGCAAGAGTTAAAAGTTACAGTTAAGCGTGAGGGGGAGGAGCTGGTCTCCAATCTCTTGATTGAGCTAGGTGCTCAAGGTGTTGCGATCGAAGATAGTATGGACTATGTGGGGAATGTGGATCGTTTTGGTGAGATTTTCCCTGAGGTCGAGCAACAGGAAGAAATTGTAGTGACGGCCTACTACCCTGATACGATTGATATAGCAGCGGTTGAAGCAGATTTGCAGGCTCGCCTGGCAGAATTGACAGACTTTATGGATCTGGGTGAGGTCAAGATGGGGACGACTGCCTTGGCTGAGGAAGACTGGGCAGACAACTGGAAGAAATACTATGAGCCAGCTCGTATCACTCATGACTTGACTATCGTGCCGTCTTGGACAGACTATGAGGCGACTGCGGGAGAAAAGATTATCAAGCTGGATCCTGGTATGGCCTTCGGAACTGGGACACATCCAACCACTAAGATGAGCCTTTTTGCCTTGGAGCAGGTTCTTCGTGGTGGCGAAACGGTGCTGGATGTGGGGACTGGTTCAGGAGTCCTTTCTATTGCCAGCTCGCTTTTAGGTGCCAAGGAAATCTTCGCCTACGATCTGGATGATGTAGCAGTTCGAGTTGCTCAGGAAAATATTGAGCTCAACCCTGGTATGGAAAACATCCATGTTGCTGCTGGAGATTTGCTTAAGGGTGTTGAAATCGAGGCAGATGTCATCGTGGCTAATATCTTAGCGGATATTCTCATTCATCTGACAGAGGATGCTTATCGTTTGGTCAAGGATGAAGGCTACCTCATCATGAGTGGGATTATCAAGGACAAGTGGGACATGGTGCGCGAGTCGGCTGAGTCAGCTGGATTTTTCCTTGAAACCCACATGATTCAAGGAGAATGGAATGCCTGTGTCTTTAAGAAAACCAAGGATATTTCAGGTGTGATTGGAGGCTAGCATGCAGCAGTATTTTGTAAAAGGCAGTGCTATCTCTCCTGTCACCATCGAGGACAAGGAAACCAGCAAGCATATGTTTCAGGTTATGCGCTTGAAAGAAGATGATGAGGTTACTTTGGTCTTTGATGATGGAATTAAGCGCTTGGCGCGTGTGCTGGATGTGGAAAATCGTCAGTTTGAATTGGTTGAGGAACTAGCTGACAATGTGGAACTACCAATCCAAGTGACCATCGCATCTGGATTTCCCAAGGGAGACAAGCTGGAGTTCATCACGCAAAAAGTGACAGAACTGGGTGCCAGCCAGATTTGGGGCTTTCCTGCCGATTGGTCCGTTGCTAAGTGGGATGGTAAGAAATTGGGTAAAAAGGTTGAAAAACTAGAAAAAATAGCCCTTGGAGCAGCCGAGCAAAGCAAGCGTAATCGGGTCCCAAATATCCAGCTTTTTGAGAAAAAGGCAGACTTTCTAGCCCAACTAGACCAGTTTGACTCTATCGTAGTGGCTTATGAAGAGTCGGCTAAAGAGGGAGAAGCCGCTGTGCTCTTACAAGCAGTCGCTGGTCTTGAAAAAGGAGCTAAACTGCTCTTTATCTTTGGTCCAGAAGGCGGTCTCTCACCTGCAGAAATCGAGAGTTTTGAAGCTAAAGGAGCTGTCTTGGCAGGCCTAGGTCCTCGTATCCTACGAGCAGAAACGGCACCACTTTACGCCTTATCAGCCCTTAGTGTTTTATTAGAATTAGAGAAATAAGAGGAAGAAAATGGAACAAAAACACCGTTCAGAATTTCCAGAAAAGGAACTTTGGGACTTAACAGCCCTATACCAAGACCGTGAGGATTTCTTGCGTGCAATCGAGAAAGCTCGCGAAGATATCAACCAATTTAGCCGTGACTACAAGGGGCATCTTCATACTTTTGAGGATTTCGAGAAGGCCTTTGCAGAATTGGAGCAAATTTACATTCAGATGAGCCATATTGGCAACTATGGTTTTATGCCTCAGACGACAGACTATAGCAATGACGAATTTGCTAATATTGCCCAAGCTGGGATGGAATTTGAAACAGATGCCAGCGTAGCCTTGACCTTCTTTGACGATGCTCTGGTGGCTGCAGACGAGGAAGTCTTAGAACGTTTGGGTGAATTGCCTCACTTGACGGCAGCCATTCGTCAGGCCAAAATCAAAAAAGCCCACTATCTAGGGGCAGATGTGGAGAAGGCCTTGACCAATCTGGGTGAAGTTTTCTATAGTCCACAGGACATTTACACTAAGATGCGAGCTGGGGATTTTGAAATGGCTGACTTTGAGGCCCATGGCAAAACCTACAAAAACAGCTTTGTCACCTATGAAAATTTCTACCAAAACCATGAGAACGCTGAGGTTCGCGAGAAATCCTTCCGTTCCTTTTCAGAGGGACTTCGTAAGCACCAAAATACAGCTGCGGCAGCCTATTTAGCTCAAGTCAAGTCTGAAAAAATCTTGGCAGATATGAAGGGCTACGACTCTGTTTTTGACTATCTTCTGGCTGAGCAAGAAGTGGACCGTGCCATGTTTGATCGTCAGATTGACCTCATCATGAAGGATTTTGCACCCGTTGCTCAGAGATACCTCAAGCATGTTGCCAAGGTGAATGGTCTTGAAAAGATGACTTTTGCTGACTGGAAATTGGACTTGGATAGCTCCCTTAATCCTAAAGTGACTATTGACGATGCCTATGACTTGGTCATGAAGTCGGTAGAGCCTTTGGGGCAAGAATATTGTCAGGAAGTTGCTCGCTATCAAGAAGAGCGCTGGGTGGACTTTGCTGCCAATAGTGGCAAGGATTCTGGTGGTTATGCGGCGGATCCATATCGCGTACACCCTTATGTCCTCATGAGCTGGACAGGCCGTTTGAGTGATGTCTATACCTTGATTCATGAAATCGGGCATTCTGGTCAATTCATCTTTTCAGATAATCACCAGAGCTACTTCAATGCCCATATGTCGACCTACTATGTCGAAGCGCCATCAACCTTCAATGAATTGCTTTTAAGTGATTACTTGGAGCACCAGTCTGATGACCCACGTCAAAAACGCTTCGCTCTTGCTCACCGTTTGACAGATACCTACTTCCATAACTTTATCACTCACCTTTTGGAAGCAGCCTTCCAGCGTAAGGTTTATACATTGATTGAAGAAGGGGAAACCTTCGGAGCAAGCAAACTCAACAGCATTATGAAGGAAGTTTTGACAGACTTCTGGGGAGATGCCATTGAAATTGACGATGATGCGGCTCTGACTTGGATGCGCCAAGCTCACTACTACATGGGCTTGTATAGTTACACTTACTCAGCAGGACTAGTCATCTCGACTGCGGGTTACCTTCATCTGAAACATTCAGAAACTGGAGCTGAAGACTGGCTCAATCTCCTCAAATCAGGTGGTAGCAAGACACCGCTTGAGTCAGCTATGATTATCGGAGCCGATATTTCAACAGACAAACCACTCCGTGATACCATCCAGTTCTTGTCAGACACAGTTGACCAGATTATCGCCTACAGTGCCCAGTTGGGAGAGTAGGTTGTTCTAGAATGATGTTTATGGGCTTGTTAAGCGTCATTATATTTAGCTTAGCCGTAGCTATTTTCAAAAATGCCGTTGTGAGGTCGTGGTGTTAAATTTGAACTTGTTGTAGAGTTGATATTGATCCTTATTTACGTCATTTTATATCAGATTGTATTTAATTAAGAATTCAATATTAAGTCATTTAAGGCTGGCTTTTTGAACAGTTACCAGAAATATAGAGGTATTGACCATGTATCAAGAGTTACTCAGAAAAATAGCAGAAGAACAACCAAGTTATCATGAGGAAGAAATCCAGTGGTTGCTTGACCGTTTGGGAGATCCTTCTCCAGAAATTCGCGATGATCTTGTTTTTACAAGCTTTGCTAGAGGAATTCAGGAAGAGCTATTTACACAGGAACAATTTCATTTTATTGCTGAGGTGGTTTCAGCTGATGGAGGACTAGATAAAGAGATTGATAAGGTAGGTCTGCCAACACTTGAACGTTCTTTTAGGGCGCTTATTTATGCAAATCTCTTGTCTGCGGATGCCAACCAGCAATCGGTTTTTTATCAGGGATTAAATGCAGGAATTCGTAATGTCCTTTTAAATCAAGGTTTGTATTATCTTTCAAAAGAAAAGGATACAACAGGTTTTTCAAGTCAGTATGGTTGGGTTCATGCTTTTGCACATGGAGCCGATTTACTGACAAAGGTGGTTTGTCATCCAGACTTTCCTAAAAACAGAGTTCATGAAGTATTTGAGATACTTGGCCAACTATTTAAAAGAACTTCCATTCGTTTTACAGATGATGAGGATTGGCGTTTAGCAAGAGTGATCTATGAACCTATTTTACAAGGGAAGTTGGAGCAAGAGCAAGTAGCTTCTTGGATAAAAGCTGTTGACTTTCCGATAGAAGAAAGGGAGGATTTTTATAAATTTTCCAACTTCAGATCCTGTCTGTTGGAAGTCTATGTCCAACTTGACCAGAGAAATAGTTTACAAGATGACTTGAAAGAAGCTATCCAGTCTTTTCAATACTAGGGATAAGCTAATAGTTCTATGATTTTCAAAAAATTTCCAAACAATTTTCTTGAAACCCTTTCCCTCTTTTGATAGACTAGTATCTAGTTTTTGAAAAAAGGAGAAAGAAAATGAAAAAATTTGTCGCTGAATTGATCGGTACTTTCATGCTTGTGTTCATCGGAACAGGAGCTGTTGTTTTTGGAAATGGTCTTGATAGCCTTGGTCACCTAGGGATTGCCTTTGCCTTTGGTTTGGCAATCGTAGTTGCAGCTTACTCAATCGGAACTGTTTCAGGTGCCCACTTGAACCCAGCGGTTTCGATTGCTATGTTTGTAAACAAACGTTTGTCATCAAAAGACCTTGTCAACTACATCCTTGGACAAGTTGTTGGAGCTTTCATCGCTTCTGGCGCTGTCTTCTTCCTCTTGGCAAACTCAGGTATGTCAACTGCTAGCCTTGGTGAAAATGCCTTGGCAAACGGGGTCACTGTCTTTGCTGGTTTCTTGTTTGAAGTCATCGCAACCTTCTTGTTTGTCTTGGTTATCATGACCGTGACTTCAGAAAGCAAGGGCAATGGCGCGATTGCTGGCTTGGTAATCGGTTTGTCCTTGATGGCAATGATTCTTGTGGGCTTGAACATTACTGGACTTTCAGTGAACCCAGCTCGTAGCTTGGCTCCAGCTATCTTGGTAGGTGGCGCAGCCCTTCAACAAGTTTGGATTTTCATCCTTGCACCAATCGCTGGTGGAGTTCTTGCAGCCCTTGTTGCTAAAAATTTCCTTGGAACAGAAGAATAATTGAAACACAAAAAGCCTTGCTCCTCGTTTTGAGGAACAGGGCTTTTTCGTATCTGTTTATACTCAATGAAAATCAAATAGCAAACTAGGAAACTAGCCGCAGGTTGCTCAAAGCACTGCTTTGAGGTTGTAGATAAGACTGACGAAGTCAGCTCAAAATACTGTTTTGAGGTTGTGGATAGAACTGACGAAGTCAGTAACATACATACGGCAAGGCGACGTTGACGCGGTTTGAAGAGATTTTCGAAGAGTATTAGCGGTTGTCAATTTTCTCTGGATAGAGGTCGTGTTGGAAGAGGCGTTGTTCTGCCAAGCCTTCATACTTAGTTCCAGGCTTTCCGTAGTTGTAGTAGGGGTCGATTGAAATACCACCGCGTGGAGTGAATTTTCCCCAGACTTCTAAATAGCGAGGGTCTAGCAAGTTGACCAAGTCTTTCCCGATGGTGTTGATACAGTTTTCGTGGAAATCTCCGTGATTTCGGTAGCTAAAGAGGTAGAGTTTGAGGGATTTCGACTCAACACAGAGCTTGTCAGGAATGTAGGAAATATAAATGGTCGCAAAGTCTGGCTGAGCAGTGATTGGGCACAGGGAGGTAAATTCAGGACAGTTAAATTTGATAAAATAGTCATTTTCCACATGACGATTGTCAAAGGATTCGAGAACTTCTGGTTGATAGTCGAAAATATAGTTGGTTTCTTTGTTGCCGAGGAGGCTTAGGTTTTTCATTTCTTCTTGTTGTGACATGATTTTTTCTTTCTAATTTTATACTCAATGAAAATCAAAGAGCAAACTAGGAAGCTAGCCTCAGGTTGCTCAAAACACTGTTTTGAGGTTGTGGATAGAACTGACGAAGTCAGTAACATACCTACGGCAAGGCGACGTTGACGTGGTTTGAATTTGATTTTCGAAGA